>NZ_JBSTYP010000017.1:0-86892 GCF_054052405.1 Aeromonas aquatilis
GGGGCGTACAGCTTCACCCCGGCCGCCAACTACAATGGCGCGGTGCCGGTGGTTACCTATGTGCTGACCGACGGCTCGGGTCCGACCGACAGCTCGACCCTGAGCATCACCGTGACCCCGGTGAACGACGCACCTACTACCTCCGGCGGTTATTCCCAGGGTGAAGAAGATATGCCGCTTACTTTGAAGTGGAGCGACTTCAAGGCCAGCGATGTCGATACCGCTGCGGCTCAGCTGTCGATCAAGATCACCTCACTGCCGGCTGATGGGGTGCTGCAGTACAAGGATGCCAACGGTAACTGGCAGTCAGTGGTGAAAGATCAGGTATTTAGCCAGGCCGATATCGTCGCCGGCAAGCTGCAGTTCCTGCCTGACCAGCATGAGGCGAGCGGGTCGGTGAGCAGTGGTGCAAACACCGGAGCGGACGGTAACAAGCTGGGGGATTATGCGTCGTTCGGTTATCAGGTGAGCGACGGGGTAAACAACAGCGGTAATGCGACCTTTGTGGTTGACGTCAAGCCGGTGGCTGACGGCGTGACGCTGAAGGTTGAGCTGGTGAGTGGCGGGTTTGTGCCGGGCGCGGTGAAGGTGGAGCAGATTGTGTCCGGCCTGAATGGCAAGACGCCTTCTACGTCGCCGACTGGCGGAGATGATTATCTGGTTTCCAGTAATGGCAACTGGGTTCAGGCCGGTGGCGGCAACGACACGATCAAATATGGCAGTGGTGGCAGCTTCCAGGCCGATGGCGGGGTGGGTAACGACATACTGATCGGTGGTGCCAGTGTCAACGATCACCTGATTGGTGGCGATGGCGATGACATTCTGATCGGGGGTAAAAACGCAACTTCCTCGGTCAAGCTGCAGGGGGATGGAGGTAACGACACGCTGATTGCCCAGAGCTTGAAGGCCTCTACCTCATATTATGGTGGCGATGGTCTGGATGTGGCCTATATGCCGGGTTCGATGAAGGATCTGAAGCTGGTGACGACAGGGTTGCCACCGAGCTGTAATTACCGATTGGTTTATCAAGATCCGGTTAGCGGGGCGCTGACCAACCATGATTTTTACAGCGTTGAGACCCTTTACCTGCAAGATGGCAAGTATGAGTTCAAGGATGGCAACCTGACCAAGGTGGCTGATCTGGCGACGTTGAAAGTGGATGTCGATCTGATCGATACCGATGGCAGCGAACATTTTACCGAGCTGACCATCAAAGGGTTACCTCAGGGGACGCTACTGTCAGGCGGCACACTGCAGGCAGACGGCAGCTGGAAGGTGCCAGCCAGCATGCTGGATAAAGACGGGAAATTGTCGCTGCAGGTGGAGTTGCCTGTCGGTAGCCAGAATATCAAGGTGACCGTGGTGGCCGGCTCGCAAGAGTATGACATGAATGGTCAGCCGATAGCCGGTGAAGTGAAATATACCGAAGCGGATACCGGCTTTATGGTCAAGCCCAGCAATCCGAACGGTGATAACACTGTCGAGGGTGGGCGTGGTGATGATGTATTGCTGGGAGATATCGGTGGTATCAAGACCTCGGTTGAACCGGGCAAAAATTACAATATCGCTCTGATCGTTGATATGTCGGGTAGCATGAAGTGGGGATTAGATGGCAGCCAATCTCCTGCAGCGGGTAAAGACAGAATGACGTTGACGATTGCAGCGCTGAAAGTGCTGGCCAATCAGCTTGCAGATCATGATGGTGTCGTTAACGTGACGCTCATAGGCTTTCATGAGTGGGCAAGTTCACTGTTGACGATTAACGATCTCTCCAAGAGTAATGTGCAGTCATTTATCGACAAGGTCAGCTCGTTGTCTGCTGGCGGTGTGACCAACTATGAGGATGCCTTTATCAAGGCGACCGAGTGGTTTAACAGCAAGCCTGGTAGCAGCTCCGGATTGACCTTTGAGAATGTCACTTATTTCCTGACCGATGGTGATCCGACGGCTTATAACGGGAACAGAAACGCATCTGAATCAGATGCGATGCAAAAAGCCATCGATGCGTTTGCTCCTTTATCTGGGCAGAGCGAGGTCAAGGCGATCGGCATCGGTAATGGCGTGACGAAGGAGAATCTGAATTATTTTGACAACACGCAGGTGACTGGCTCAGGCAGTGAATATGAAAACACTCTGTTACTGAATGATTTTTCTGGCAATGCGGGGTCTTGGAACACGAGTAGCTGGAGCAAGACTGGCGATAGCTCGGGGAGTGTCACAAGGGTCGGTAGTCGGTTGGAGTTGAAGGACAATGCGGGAAATGATGCGTCGGTATTTGCCAGCGAAAAAATGACATTGGTGGCTGGTAGCGGTCTGCGCTTCGACCTTGGCAAGGGTGGTGATGTCGGCTCCGCTGACAGTTTCTCGGTGCAACTACAACGCTGGAACGGCACTTCCTGGGTGAATGTGGGCGCTGCTGTGACCTCCATTGGCACCATCAGCAGCGGCGCGCTGCTTGCCGGGGATTACCGTTATGTCTTTACCATAAACGAGGGGAGAAACTCAGGAACAGCTACCCTGACTATCGATAACCTGAGCAAGGTGACCTACCCGCCGGTTGGCCAACCCGATATCATCACCACGGCAGATCAGCTTAAGGCTGTGCTGGTTGGCAGTTCGACCACCAATACACCTGCGGCAGTGGGGGCGGATGTCCTGCACGGTGGCGCGGGTAACGATGTTCTGTTCGGGGATGCCATCAACACCGACAACCTGCCCTGGGGCACGGCCGGTAATCCGGCCAAGCCAGCAGATTGGGTTGATGGTAAGGGACTGGATGGGCTGACCCAGTTCCTGACCTTGAAAAACGGTTATGCACCCAGCTCGATAGAGCTTTACGAGTACATTAAGGGAAATGCCAACTCACTTGATGTGGCGGGCGATACCCGAGGGGGCAACGACAAGCTGCACGGTGGTCTGGGGGACGATATCCTGTTTGGCCAGGGCGGTGACGATGAGCTCTACGGTGACGATGGCAAGGATATCCTTTATGGCGGCACCGGCAGCGACAAGCTGGATGGTGGTGCCGGGAACGATATTCTGAGCGGCGGCTTGGGCAACGATACTCTGAGCGGTGGTTTGGGCAACGATACTCTGAACGGTGGTCTGGGCAATGACATACTGACCGGTGGCGATGGAGCGGATATCTTCGTGTGGAACAAGGGGGATACCGAATCAGGCAAGTTGGCCGTTGATACTGTCACGGACTTCAAACCGAGCCTGAGTGATCCGACGCTGCGCGACAAGCTGGATCTGAGTGATCTGCTGGATCACGATGGCGCTAAAAATGAATCATCATTGAAAGGTTTGTTGTCTGTGTTTGAAGATAGCCAAGGCGTGCATTTCAAGGTCAGCGAGTCGCAGGGGGGCCTTGCTACCCAAGAGATCGTGTTGTCTGGTCATAGTTTTGCAAGTCTGACCGGTAATAGTGCGTCAAGTGCCAGTCAGGTTATCGACTACATGTTGGCCAACAACATGCTCGATATCGACAAGTAAGCCCAATTTGGGGCAATAAAAAAGCGGCAGAGCAATCTGCCGCTTTTTTTATCTTTGCAGGGAAGAGAAATCAGTTGCCGAGGGTGGCGAACAGGCTCTGCTCCAGGGTGCCGCGGGAGACGCAGACCGGCTTGATGGACGGGGCCGGTACACGCTCGCCTGAGGATTCAACGAAGAACAGCTCGGTGTTGCCCTTGACGTTGACGGTGGCCACGCTGCTGTTACCGCTCTGGGTGATGATCAGGTTGATCTGCAGGTTCGGGTTGCCCAGTGCAACTTTGGAACCCATGGTACCGCAGTCCAGCCACTCCAGCCCGTCGGCTGACTGGTTGACGTTGGCGGTCATCAGGCCGGAGCCACGCTGGCTGTTTTCGATGGTGAGGCCGTGATCGGTGAACCACTTCTCGGCGCGTGCCCACACCAGATCCACCGGGATCGCCATTTCCTGAGTGTTGTTGGTTGCCTTGGCAATTGGCTGGTTGTAGCGATACTCCTCACCGCCGTTATTGTCACCAGCACAACCAACCAGCAGCAGCGCCAATGCGCTCCCCATCATCTTTTTCATCTTGTTTCTCTCGTCCATATCACCAGGCCATTGGCCAACCGGCGCCTATTATCGCCGGAGCGACAATCTCTGTCAGCAACCATCCAGCGTTCGGTGTTATGGGGAGGTGATCGGGGTGCTTTACAAAATGGGTTTGCTATCATAGATTTGCTCGAAATTCCTCCATAAGCGCCCCTGTGACCAACATGCTCACCCCGGATCTGCTGCAGCAGATCATCGACCAATTGCCAATGAGTATCTTCTGTCGGGATAGTCATGGGCGTTATCTGTTCGCCAATCGTGAGTTCGCCCGTGAAGCCAAGCTGGAGTCGCCTGCCGAGGTAGTCGGCAAGACAGATGCAGAGATGCCCTGGGGCGATCTCTTTCGCAGTGAGGATGAACAGCTGCTTGCCGGGGGCGTGCCGATGCTGTATCAGCAGCTCCATTGCAACCGGGGTGGTGATACCTGCTGGATGGAGGTGCACAAGGTGCCTCTTTACACCCCGCAGGGAGAGGCGTGCGCAGTGTTCGGCGTAGTTAACGAGATTGCCCAGCGCAAGAGCCTGGAACAGACGGTCAAACAGCAGCAGTTGTTGCAGCGTTTTCTGCTCGATGCCATTCCTGATCTGATCCGTTTCGATGATCACAATGGGGTGCTGCTGGAGTGCAATCAGGCGTTTCTCGACTTTATCGGCCAGGGGGCGGATGAGGTGCTGGGTCAGCAACTGCCGTTCCGGTTGTCGGCGCCGCAGGGGATGGGCCACGGCGAGTGCTGTCTGCTGGATGCCAGTGGGCAGGGACGACACATGGAGATCACCCGGGTCGATGTCCCCGATGGTGACGGCCACTCCCTCGGGATCCTGACGCTGGGGCGTGACATCACCGGTCTGCGCACCACTCAGGCGCAGTTGCAGCAGGAGCAGCACTACGACAGTCTGACCGGACTGCTCAAACTCTCCCGGTTCTTGCAGACCAGCCGCCATCTTGGGGGGCGCAATGCCACATTGGTGCTGGTCGATCTGCACCATTTTCGTGAGATCAACGATCGCTTCGGGATCCGGATTGCTGACCGCCTGCTCAGCCAGGTGGCCAAGCGGTTGCAGCAGCTGGTACCGCCGCGTTCCCTGCTCTGTCGGGTCGCTGCCGATGACTTCAGCCTGCTGCTGCCGGACTTCAACGAGCCATTGCAGGGGTGGAGCCAGCATCTGCAGCAGCAGTTGATGGAGCACTATCAGGTGGAAGATCACCGCATCCAGATCCCGGTGTTTCTGGGAGTGGCCCAGGGGCGGGCAAGCGATGCCGAGCGGTTGCTCAGCCATGCCGAGGCTGCGCTGGCGCAGGGCAAACGGCAGCAACAGTACTGCACCCTGTTTGATCCCGAGCTGCATGCCCGGCTCAAGCGGCGTCAGCTGATCGCCGCTCAGTTGCCGCTCGCCATCAAGTCAGCCCAGCTGGTTGCCGTCTATCAGCCCATCATTTGTACCCGCACCCACCGGCTGCACGGGGCCGAGCTGCTCTGTCGCTGGCCCCATCCCGAGCTTGGGATGATCTCCCCCGACGAATTCATGCCGTTGGCGGAAGAGATGGGGATCATCGGTCAGCTTGGTCAGCTGATGCTGGAGCAGGGCTGTGCCCAGCTGGCGCAGTGGCAAACTGCGCAGCCGGATATGGTGCTCTCCATCAACCTCTCGCCGCTGCAGTTTCGTGATCCGGCGCTCTGTGAGCGGGTCTCGGCCTGCATCGCTCGCCATGGTCTCAAGGCCAGTCAGCTGGAGCTGGAGATCACCGAAGGGGTACTGATGGAGAACGCCGATGAGATTGAGACCAACCTCGACAACCTGATCGCCGCCGGTTTTCAGCTGGCCATCGACGACTTCGGTACCGGTTACTGCTCGCTGGCCTACCTGCCGCGTTTGCAGGTGGCGACCCTCAAGCTGGATCGCAGCTTCACACAGGGGCTGGCCAGCAATAGCGCGACCACCGCTATCGTGCGTTCGGTGATCGGGTTGGGCCATGAGCTCGGGATCCGGATCACCGCCGAAGGGGTTGAGACACCCGAGCAGCAGTTGTGGTTGACCGAGGCGGGGTGTGATCGGTTACAGGGCTATCTATTCAGTCGCCCCCTGCCGCCAGCGGAGTTTGCCGCCAGTTATCTGGTGTGAGATATCGCCAGAAACAACAAGGCCACCGCAAGGTGGCCTTCAGATTGCTGAAGAACCCCCTCTTTTTCAAAGAGGGGGTTCTTTTTTCGCTCGGCGTCATGGGGCTGCTCATTGGCTGACAAGTCGGCCTATCGGCCATCTTCGCCATGAAAAAGGCATCAAAGACCATGCTATCGCCCTAACAAGACCATCTGCCGGGGAATTCGGCGGAGTCGGGCCCTTACTCCCCTTCCTGCTCTGCACCAACGCGATTTTCTTCATGTTCTGGCACGCGGCGGCCAGCAGTCCTTGCATCTGCACTTTGCCCAGACCCCGATAACGCGCATATCGGTGCCCGTGATGCTGTTTCGCATCCGCAAAACTGCGCTCCACCGTCTCTTGCCGCCCCTTGTAAATCTGTTTGCCCACTTCGCTCAGCCGGTTTTCGGCTATCCGCTCCCGGTCTCCCTGCCAGACATGCCGGCTTAATTGCTTGATACCCTTTTTACTGCGCGTGCATTGCGCCCGTAGCGGGCATTCCCGGCACTTGTCCGGGTCGCTGGCATACAGCCGGTATCCCTCCCCGTTGGTGGTCTGGTAGCGCAGGATTTCGTTTTGCGGGCAGTGGTAGCAGTCTTGCTGCGCATCGTAGCGATATTCACGTTTGGCCAGCATGCCCTTCCTTTTCGAGGGGCGGCAGTAGCCAATGACGCTGTGTGCCAACCCTCGCTCAATCAGCCCATGGCATTAGCAAGGGGGCATTGCTATAGCCCGCATCCAGTCCCACCGCTTCGACGTCAAAGCCAAAGGTCTCGATTTGTCGGTCCAGCCTGGCGAGATAGGGCACGCTGTCATGGACGTTGCCCGGGGTGATGAAGCTGTCGGTGATGATGGCGTATTTGGCATCGACCGTGCGGTGGTCAAGGTAGAAGAAGCCCTTGGGTTTGCCCTCGCGCACCATGTAGCCGCTATCGGGGTCGGTGGTGCTCTGCTTGATGGTCCGCGTTTCCCCGGTGGGGGTGGCAGCTTGAGACTTGCCTTGCACTGGTTGCTCCGATTGCTCCGATTGCTCCGATTGCTCCGATTGTGCGGCTTTTACCCGGCGGCGCAGCGGTTTTTTCCCATGCTGTTCACGGTCCTCATCGATAGCCTGCTCCAGCTCATCAAGATAGGCTTTGGGGGTGACAGTGACCTCGACCTCGGTCAGCTTCTTCTTGTTGGCATTGGCTTGCAGGTGGGTGCTGTCGGTATAGAGAACCCGGCCGCCGACCATCCGGTAGCTCATGGCCTGATTGACGATTTCATCGAAGATGTCCTGATAGATAGAGGACTCGGCAAAGCGGCGGCGGCGGGTCTGACAGAAGCTGGAGGCATCAATAACCTTGTCGGTCAGCCGCATGCGCAAGAACCAGCGATAGGCCACGTTGAGGTGAATTTCCTGAACCAGACGGCGCTCACTGCGAATGCCAAAGAGATAGCCGATGAAGAGCATCTTGAAGAAAAGAACCGGGTCGATGGCGGGGCGGCCATTGTCTGGGCAATAGCAGTGGCGAACCTTGTCGCGAATGAATTCAAAGGAGATGAACTTGCCGATTTTGCGCAGGAGGTGGTCTTGGGGGACGAGTTCCTCAAGGGTGACCATCTCGATCTCAAATTGTTGGGGTGCGGGTTCTCTGAGCATGGTGCAGTCCATTTATTGGCCATGCAGCAATTAGATCAAACCCCGGGATCGGCGTCCAGGGGTTTGTCAGCAGTCTGAAGGCCACCGCAAGGTGGCCTTGTTGTTTTACGATGGAGGCAGGATCAATCCTGGAAGTAGGTACCCCAGCCATCGTAATCCACCCCGTATTTTTCCAGGATGGGCAGCATCTTGGCGATATCGGCTACGATCGCTTCGACATTCAGCTTGCACTCGATGGTGGCATCGAAGCAGAAGATGGTAGCGCCGTCATCCAGTTCCATCTCTTCGGCATCGGTCACTTCAAAACCGGCCTTGAACAGGTCAACCGCTGCTTTTTCCAGACGGTCGAAATCCTGGCAGGCGAAGTGGTGCTCGATGTCGTAATCCGCATCGGGATTGCTGCCATCGGCCAGCAGTTCGTTGACGATCTCGGTGGTCTCATCACGCCACTCTTGCATATTCAGACTCATGTTGCCTCCAGGCGGTATCATTGCGGCAAAGCATACTCGCAGAGTGGATTCGGCTCAATGCGGCGGACCCACTGAACCTCGAATTTCCATCATATTAGCGCAGACTGCAGGGGGTTCAGAGGCCAACAAGTACGGGAAACGGGACTGGAATGGCGAATAAATGGTCGTTTCGTTCGGTTGTTGAGCGAACGCGCTTTTTATCGTGCCATCATGGTTGACACTCTACGCAGGAAAGGGTTTAATGCGCGCCGTTGCCCAGATAGCTCAGTCGGTAGAGCAGGGGATTGAAAATCCCCGTGTCGGCGGTTCGATTCCGTCTCTGGGCACCAAAATTCCTCCTTAGTTCAGTCGGTAGAACGGCGGACTGTTAATCCGTATGTCACTGGTTCAAGTCCAGTAGGAGGAGCCAAATTCGAAAAGCCCGCTCAATCGAGCGGGCTTTTTCATTTCTAGTTGCTGTTGCATGCTGCCAAAAAGAGCGTTGCGCCACAGGTGGCACTGAACAGCAGCATTCCGGTCTGCAGCATGCTGCCAGGGCATGGCTTCTTCTCTCTTTTTCTGGCCCTGATCCACTTCGGTTTCATCACATTCCCTTATCCATGTTGTCAGCCTGAATGGCTGCACTCCTGTGCAGGCAAGCCATCTTTGTTGAATGGCGCCATGGCGTCAATCTCCCCCGCAAAACAATTAATTCAGCACCGTTGAAGAGCGGCTTGTCGGGTGATGTTTCGACCTTTAAGCCATTGTTAACATTTTGGAAAACCGGAGTGACCCCAAGGCAGGGTGGGGCTATGATGGGTGCAATGATGTTCCCATCCTGACGGAGAGATCCCAGATGAACAGCCCCTTGAGCTATGTACTGGACGGTATTCATTGTGAGCCGCACTTTTTTACCGTTCCCCTCGATCATGATGAGCCGGATGGTGACAGCATTACCCTGTTTGCCCGCACCCTCTGCCGTAAAGACAAGCTCGATGAGAAGTTGCCCTGGCTGCTGTTTCTGCAAGGTGGGCCGGGGTTCGGGGCACCGCGCCCGACGGCCAACAGTGGTTGGCTCAAGCGGGCGTTGCAGGAGTTCAGAGTGCTGCTGCTGGATCAGCGCGGCACCGGGATGTCGAGCCCCATCCATGGCCATGCCCTGGCCAACATGACCCCGACCGAACAGGCGGAGTATCTCAGCCATTTTCGCGCCGACAGCATAGTGCAAGATGCCGAGTTCATCCGGCAGGAGCTTAGCCCCAAGCATCGTTGGAGCCTGCTGGGGCAAAGCTTTGGCGGTTTTTGCTGCCTGACCTATCTCTCGCTCTTCCCCGATAGCCTGCGGGAGGTCTATATCACCGGCGGTATCGCGCCGATCGGCCGCAGTGCCGAGGAGGTTTACCGCGCCACCTACCAGAGGGTGGCTGACAAGAACCGTGCTTTCTTCGCCCGCTTCCCCCACGCTCAGGGGATTGCCAACCGGTTGGCCAACCATCTGCACCAGCACGATGTGCGACTGCCCAACGGCCAGCGCCTGACGGTGGAGCAGTTCCAGCAGCAGGGGCTGGATCTCGGTGCTACGGGTGCTTTCGAGGAGCTTTATTACCTGCTGGAAGAGGCCTTTATCGGCGACACGCTGAGCCCGGCCTTTCTCTATCAGGTGCAGAGCATGCAGCCATTCAATACCAACCCGTTGTTTGCCATCTTGCACGAGGCTATCTATGCCGAAGGGGAGGCGACTCGCTGGGCGGCGGCTCGGGTCAGGGGGGAATTCCCGGCGGTGAACTGGGCACCCGGCAAGGATTTCGCCTTCACCGGCGAGATGGTTTACCCCTGGATGTTCGAGCAGTTCCGCGAGTTGCTGCCCCTGAAAGAGGCGGCTCATTTGCTGGCCAACAAGGCGGACTGGGGTGCGCTCTATGATCCGGCACAATTGGCCCGCAACCAGGTGCCGGTAGCCTGCGCTGTCTATGCCGAGGATATGTATGTGGAGTTTGACTACAGTCGCGAAACTCTGCGTGGTCTTGGCAACAGTCGCGCCTGGATCACCAATGAGTATGAGCACAACGGTTTGCGTGCCGATGGTGAAGCGATTCTTGATCGCCTGATCGCCTTGAATCGCGACCGTTAATTGCCGTTATCGGCAACCATCGCGGGAGCTCGGATTCCCGCGATGGTTGTTATGAAAGCGTGACACCCTGAACCTTGACCCGTATCCGCCAGACGATGAGTGGATAGCCGGCTGATTAATTTCCCCCTCTTTCACTGTCTCTGTCGATCCCTCACCATATACTTGCCAAACGACTCTGTATTGAGTAGCGGTCAAACCGATTGACCAACCCGTGCTCGTTACCATTAGAAAGTCGCTCCGATGCTCTGTATCCGCGTATCTGATATGCCATCTCTGCATGCCCCGCTATCCGGGGGAGGGGATGGTCGTGCTTTTCAATCAAGATAAGGATGTATGATGAGAAAGTCTCTGTTGGCCTGCTCCCTGTTGCTGTGCCCTGTCGTGTTTGCTGCGACCCCCCATTGGGAATATAGCGGCGAGGCGGGGCCTGCCCACTGGGCAAAGCTGACCCCGGAGTTTGGTCAGTGTGCGGGCAGCAATCAGTCGCCGGTTGACCTGAGCGGGCTGGTCGAGGCCAAGCTGGCTCCGCTGGCGCTCCACTATCAGGCGGGTGGCAAGACCGTGGTCAATAACGGTCATACCGTGCAGGTCGGTTATGCCCCGGGCAGCACCTTGCAACTCGATGGCACTACCTTTGAGCTCAAGCAGTTCCACTTCCACGCCCCGAGTGAAAACCTCATCGAGGGCAAATCCTATCCGCTGGAAGGGCATCTGGTACACGTCAGTGACAAGGGAGAGATCGCGGTAGTGGCGGTGATGTTCGAGGCGGGCAAGGCGAATTCGGCACTGGCGGCAGCCTGGAGCGCGTTACCTGCCAAGGTGGGGGAGATCCAGGCCCTCAAGGCGCCGCTCTCCGCTGAGCAACTGCTGCCCGAGAACCGTGACTACTATCGCTTTAGCGGTTCCCTCACCACGCCGCCCTGCTCGGAAGGGGTGCGCTGGCTGGTAATGAAGCAGCCGGTCGAGGTCAGTCAAGCCCAGATCGATGCCTTCAAGGCGGTGATGCACCACCCCAACAACCGGCCGGTGCAACCACTCAATGGGCGCGTGGTACTGCAATAACACAGCGCAGCTGATAGCAAAAACAACAAGAGGGCCGCGAGGCCCTCTTTTACATGGCGAGGTGTCGGTGTGCGATCAGAGGCTGGCGGCGATGCGGGCGCCGAGGGCCGCGTTGTTCAGTACCAGCTGGATGTTGGCGGCGAGCGAGTTGCCGCCGGTCAGCTCGCAGACGCGGGCCAGCAGGAAGGGGGTTGACGCCTTGCCCTTGATCCCCTGCTCGTCCGCTTCATGGAGCGCCCGGGCAATGGCTGCGTCGATATCGGCTTTCGGCATGGCGTGTGCGGTCGGGATGGGATTGGCCACCACGGCGCCGCCCGCCAGTCCCAGCTCCCACTTGAGGCGCAGCGCCTCGGCGATGGCTGCCGGGGTATCGAGGCGATAATCGACCCTGAAGCCGCTCTCGCGGGTGTAGAAGGCGGGCAGCTCCTCGGTTTGATAGCCGATCACCGGCACCCCTTGCGTCTCCAGATACTCCAGAGTCAGCCCGATATCGAGAATTGATTTGGCACCGGCACAGACCACTGCCACTGGCGTTTGCGCCAGCTCCTGCAGATCGGCCGAGATATCGAAGGTCTCCTGCGCGCCGCGATGTACCCCGCCAATGCCACCGGTGGCAAAGACCCGGATCCCCACCATGGCAGCGATGATCATGGTGGAGGCGACCGTGGTGGCTCCCATCCCCTTGCGCGCCAATACGAACGGAATGTCGCGGCGGCTGCACTTGGTGACGCTGTGGCCTGCCCGGCCCAGTGCTTCCAGCGCACCGGCATCCAGACCCACCTTGAGGCGGCCGTCGATGATGGCGATGGTGGCCGGAATGGCGCCGTTATCGCGCACCACCTGCTCCACCTGACGGGCCGTCTCCACGTTCTGCGGATAGGGCATGCCGTGGGAGATGATGGTGGATTCGAGGGCGACGACCGGTTTGCCGGCGGCTAGCGCGGCAGCAACTTCCGGTTGGATATCGAGGTAAGCGTTCAGCATGAGTACTCCTCCAGTATGCGGTCAACGGCGGTCTTGCTCAGACCGGAAAAAACGGTATCGGAACAATTGACGGTGAGGGCGGCGCAGCCCAGGGCAAAGCGGGTGGTTTGGGCTATGTCGAGCTGTTGCAGCCAGGCGTGGGCGAGGCCAGCCATAAAGGCATCCCCGCCGCCGGTGACGTTGAGTACCGGACTGCCCAGCACCGGCAGGTGGCCCTGCTGCTCGCCATCGCTGTAGAAGATCCCCTGTTCACCCAGACTGAGGAACAGTCGCTTGACCCCGGCGCGGTGGAACCAGGCGGCCACCATGGGCCAGGTTTCGGGTCCGGCGATGGTTATGCCGCACAGCTGCTCAGCCTCGCTGCGATTGGGTTTGAGGGTGTGGATCTTGCCGAGCCAGGGGCGGATCTTCTCCACCTTGGCCACCGAAACAGTATCGACAAAGATGGCGTGATCACCCTGCCGTTCAAACAGCCAGTCGAGGGTGTGGATGGCCAGATTGGTGTCGAGCACCCAGAGCCGGGCACCGCCGAGAAAGCCGCCGAGTGGGGTCAGGCGGGCAGGAGTGAGCTGCTCGATAATGGCCATGTCATTGATGGCACAGCTCATTTCGCCGCTGCCATCATGCAGGCTGAGATAACAGGAGGTGGTGTGGCCATCGAGCACCAGAGTCTGGCGCACATCGACGCCGGCCCGCTGGCTTACCTCCAGCAGATGGTGACCATACTGGTCGTTGCCGACAGCAGTCAGCAGTCGGGTATCACTGCCGAGCCGCGCCAGATTCTCGGCGATATTGCGGCCAACACCACCGGCCGAGGTACGCACCTTGCCCGGATTGGAGTCGCCGAGCAGCAGGTTGTCGTTGCTGGTGCCGCAAATATCCATATTGGCGCCCCCAATCACCACGACGTAGGGGCCTTCTCGCAGTACATACCCTCTGCCTTGCACATATCCCTGCCGGATCAGGCTGGAGATGTGGCTGGCCAGCGCGGAGCGGCTGATGCCGAGGCGATCGGCCAGCTCCTGCTGGGCAATCATGGGATCCTGACGCAGCAGGGCGAGGATCTCTTGTTCACGCTCAGTCATAGACAAGTATCCATTTACAAACGTTTGTCCATTATTGCTGGGAAACGTTTGCTGGCTATCGACTTGTACAAAATTTGTCGGGTTGCGCACAAAAAATCGACATTCGTGATGGGGCGACGAGTCGTTGAGCCTGGCGAGGTACTTTTAACGGGTCGATGACCTCGCAGCTGATTATAATGGCCGCCGCAAGATTAAGGAGAGATGATGGAAAAGAGTGCATTCTGCTGCGTGGGGCTGGTCAATCCCAAGTCCCCGGAAAATGTTGGTTCCGTGATGCGGGCGGCCGGTTGCTACGGGGTAGACGAGGTCTACTACACCGGCAACCGCTTCGAGCTGGCGCGCCGCTTTGCCACCGATACCAAGCAGATGGTGGAAAAGATCCCGCTGCTCGGGGTGGATGATCTGATGGCGTTTATCCCGCAGGGATGCGTGCCCGTGGTGGTCGATCTGATCGATGGCGCTACGCCGCTTCCCGACTATATCCATCCGGAACGCGCCTTCTATATCTTCGGGCCGGAGGATGGCACGCTCGATCCCGCCCTCTATGGCGCGGTGAAAGATGTGGTCTATGTACCGACCAAGGGCTGTATGAATCTGGCCGCTTCGGTCAATGTGATCCTCTATGACCGGCTGGCAAAGGGATATCGACAGCCCTGAATCGTGGTGTGGCGATGGATAATCACACAGTAATGGAAAAAGTGCTGTTCAGTGGCAAGTTGCTGGATGTGGTGACTGCGGGTGTCTCTTGTTCTTTACTGGCTGATCCCTCTTTCTTGGCTGCGTCAGCCTGCAAGCGAGCAATTTCAGCCATGATCACTGCCAGCTGCTGTTGCAGCACTTTTATCTGTTCTTGTCGCAGCTTTGCTGACTCTTTATCCGTTGGCGCATCATCCCCATTAGGTTTTGTCAGGTTACTGATCTGTTTTTGAATTTTCGCCGCCTTGGCTTGTAATTGCGCAATTTTTCCTTGGGGTTCACCAGAATGATTGTTGTCACTGGCTGCCGTTTCATGGCGACCGATGGCTGAGGGGGGGTAAGGAAATCTGCATGCTGGCTCCCGTTATTGTTAATTAATTTGATTAATTAACCCCTTATCGGCCAAGCGTCGAGATACTTAATTTCTTTCTTCTATCACTGCATTAATGGTCATCAGATCGGAGCTTTTTTTCCTGCTCCTCGATAAAACCGCGATAGTAGTCATAGAGCTGATTGCGCCGATAAATATCAGCCAGGGTGCCGTCGCTAATCAACTTGACCATCTCTTGATCCCACAGTTGCAGTAGCCTGTGACCCTGTGCGGTGTCGGCAAAGATGGGATAGGTCGGGATCCAGCGCAGGAAGGCGCGATGCAGGTCGGTGGGGATGTCATCATCCGCATAGAGCACGCCGGCAGTCAGGTAATAGCGATGGCGCTCTTTGCCGAGTAGTTGCAGGGCCATCTCATCGCTATCGATCTCATGCCACTGCATGGTGACAGCAATGTATTTTTCGAATGCCCAGCCTCGTCGCCATACCACAGATTGTCCCTGCAGGCTTTTTTCCCCCTGCCACTTGGGCTGCCATTTTTGGAGCATGAACACGGTCAGGTCATCGGCCGACGCAGGATAGCGAGGTTGTCGTACACCGATGACTTCATCGCGATATACCCCCATTGCCATATCGCCTCCTTTTTTGGCAATGACAGCGAGAGCTCGTTTATAGGGCACGATATGGGGAGTGATTTGATAACCGTGGGGTTGGTAGATGGCGCGGACCTGATCGAGATAAATGCCTTTGCCATCTTGTTGGCAAAAGCCGGGCCAGTCGTCGCAATAAACCTCAATAGAATCTGCCCGGCAATTAACCACCGAGCACAAACAACAGAGCAACAGACAGATGCGTAGCATGGTCAGAGCTAGCCTCGTTGGGGCAGAGGAAAAAACTGATACCCTGCTTTATACCATGGCATTGATCGTGGCAGGGCGTAGAAAAAATCTCGCATCTCCATTTTGCGACAGGGTCGAGGGTTATTTGCCATCGTCTTGTTATGATCAGGAAAAGATTCAATAGTGCCCCAATCAGGAGAGGAGACTGCATTATGCCATCGATTAAAACGCTGCTCTGTCCGGTCGATTTTTCCCAGATGTCTCGCGCGGTACTCGACTATGCCGTTTTCATGGCACAGAGCCATCAGGCACAGCTCAAGCTGATCCACGTGGTTGATCAACTGTATGGTTTTGACAGTTACAAGATCCTGCATATGACGGCCATCGAGATCACCCACGAGATGGAGCGTCAGGCCAGAACCCAGCTCAAAGAGCTGGTTGCCACCCTGCCGATCCCGGCCACCTTTGATATTCGCTTTGGTCGCGCCGCCGATGAGATCGTCATTCAGGCCAAGGAGGATGAGGTTGAGCTGATCGTGATGGGCAGCCATGGCCGCTCCGGTATCAGCCATCTGCTGGTAGGCAGTGTCGCCGAGTCTGTGGTGCGCCATGCTCCCTGCCCGGTACTGGTGGTGCGCCAATAACGCGCCCCGTTTAGCGTGAAAAGCGTAACAAACAAGGCCAGCGATTGCTGGCCTTGCTTTTTCTCGCTAGCCGTGGGCGTAGATGACACTCCCTCCCTTGATGGTATCTATGATGGCCCTAGCCTGCTCTTTGGGCAGGGCGGGGCAACCCCAGCTGCGGCCCAGCTTGTCATATTTGCGCAGATGGGTGGGGCTGGCATAGGCGGCGCCGTGTACCACGATGGCACGCTTGCGGGCATTGCTGTTCTTGCCGGGGCTGAGCCCGTCCAGCCGCAGGGAGTAGCCATGCTTGCCCAGATAGGTTTCTGCGGTGCGATAGACTCCGAGGGAACTTTGGCGGGAGTTGAGCTGGTTGGAAAAGCGCTTTGCGGCCAGTTCACCTGAGTTGCGGCCATGGCTGACCCAGGTGTGATAGAGCAGCTTGTGGCGTTTCATATCGATGACAAACAGCCTGCGCTGGGTGGATGGCTTGCTGTAATCGATGATGGTTAGAATGGGTTTGCGTTTGTGGCGCACGGTTTGAAAACTGTTGAGGGCCTGACGAAAGATCTGTTTATCCAGCTTGCCAGCCAGACCCAGCTGGCGATAGAGGCTCTGATCCCCGCTTGCATGCGCCTGGCCGTCCAAGCTGATGGCGAGCAGCAGTGGCAACAGCGGCCACATCAGCCAGTGTTTGTGTCGGGCGTATCCTTTCATCCGTGAATTACCTCGCTATTCCCGGCCGTTCAGGCGTTCGCAGATACTCCATTATCCGCTCAATAGTTATATGCAAGGTACTGAAAAGTCGCAATAAAAAACCGGCCGCAGAGCGGCCGGAAGTAATTCAAATAGTAGACATTGGTATCACAGGGTATAACTGACTTCCAATTACTTAGAAGTTGTACTGCAGAGCAACGCCGACTACGTCGTCAGTGTTCTGGCCCAGCTTGCTGGTAGAGTTACCAACGGAATCCAGCAGGTTGACCTTGTAGTCAACGTAGGCGTTGAAGTTGTCGGTGAAGTTGTACCAGGCACCAATAGATACGTACTCGGTCAGGGTGTCATCGAATTTGACATTAGTGTCATTCTTCACGTCAGTGCGCAGGTAAGCCAGAGATGGCTTGAACTTGCCGATGGTGTACTGGGCGACCGCTTCGTAACCATCGTGCTTCTCGGCATAGCCGTTCTTGACGAAGATGTGATCTTCACCGTGAGCATAGGTGGCAGCCAGGTAGAGGTCACCCACAGCGTACTTGGCACCAAAGCCCATCAGCTTGGCATCCTTGTCACCACCGAAGGCAGAGAATTGAGCTTGCTCATCGGTCTTGCCAGCCTGGTTGTAGGCAGCTGACAGGCCCAGACCCATATCGAAGTCATAGGAGGCCGCTACAGCAAAACCCTCTTTGGAACCTTTCTTGTTCCAAGTTGTGCCATTGGTGTTGAAGTTGGAGCGATCGGCATTCTGCGGATCATTCTTGCCGGTGAACTGGGCACCCAGGGTCAAACCATTTTGGTTGAATATGTACTTGGCAACACCATTGGTACGCCCGGTACCAAATACTTCGGTGCCTTATCAAGACTGGGTGTGACGTTTTTTGACAGGATAAAAAGAGATTAAATTCAATGAATTATTTTCTAGTGACTTTTTTAACATCAAGACTGTTCTGAGCAACAAGGTCGATGGCTCAAGTTGTGAGCTATATCACTCAGGGGAGAATGGGGCGGGGCGGGAGCCTTGCAAGGCTCCCCCCAGTGATCAGATGGGCTTTTGCCACAGGGTCAACAGCAGATCCTGTTCCAGCTCATCCGGGCCCTGTTGCGCGAAGGCGTGACGCTGCTCACCGGTTGCCCGCCAGCCGAGGCGGCTGGTCTCCAGAATAAAGCTGCGCATGGCGTGATCCATGGCGAGGCTGAATTGGCAGCGCTGTTGGGCCACCTGATTGAGGCCGCCGAGGGTGGGCCAGCTAAGGGGATGTTCCATGCTCACCGGGTTGAGGCTGACTCGCAGTTGCCACTGATGGCGGGGGCCCGGCTGCAGATAGAGCAGATAGCCACCGGGGGCCAGCCACTCTGCCAGCAATTCGCTTTTTACCTTGAGATCGTTGACCAGCAGTACCTGAGCCGAGCTCGGTTGCAGCGGTGCGCGGGCAGGATCGGCAATGACAAACTGACCGTCCGGCTGCGCTTTTTTGGCGGCAAAGATGGTGTTCTTGGCGATATCAACGCCAGCAAACTGCCAGCCGGGCAGGCGCTCTGCCAGCGCACGGCAGTAGTAGCCTTCACCACATCCTAGATGAACCAGCTCTTGCGGGGCAAGGGGCGCGAGCAGGGCGGCCATGGCCTCGACCAGCGGTAGTTGGTGGCCGGCTTCCAAGAAATGGTGCTTGGCGCGCATCAGGGCTCGGCTGTCGCTGTCTTTGGGGTTTTTCTTGCCGGGGATGAGATCCAGATAACCTTCCGGTGCCGGATCGAAGTGATGCTTGTTGTCGCAATAGCGCCCCTGGGAGGCTTCATGAAGATGGAGCGGGCTGCGGCAACGGGGACATTGAAGGTGCATAGAAACTCTCTTGGCGAACGCCGGAACAGTGAAGGGCGTTCGGGATTATAGGGGAGAGGATCAAAAAAGGCTGCCGTAGCAGCCTTTTTTATCCCAAGGCCTCAGTCAGGCCTGTGGACGGATCATCAGCGAGTGCCAAAGACCACAATGGTCTTGCCGTGAGCAGAGATGAGCTCCTGCTCTTCCAGCATTTTGAGGATGCGGCCCACGGTTTCACGGGAACAGCCGACGATCTGGCCGATCTCCTGACGGGTGATCTTGATCTGCATGCCATCCGGGTGGGTCATGGCATCCGGCTGTTTGGCCAGGTTGAGCAGGGTCTGGGCGATCCGGCCGGTCACATCCAGGAAGGCGAGGTTACCCACTTTCTGGCTGGTGTGTTGCAGGCGCTTGGCCATCTGGCCGGAGAGGCGCAGCAGAATGTCCGGGTTGACCTGGATCAGCTGGCGGAACTTCTTGTAGGAGATCTCTGCCACTTCGCAGGATCCTTTGGCGCGAACCCAGGCGGAGCGCTCGGGATTCTCGTTCTCTTCGAACATCCCCATCTCGCCCAGGAAGTCGCCCTGGTTCAGATAGGAGAGGATCATCTCTTTGCCCTCATCGTCCTTGATCAAGACGGCCACAGTGCCCTTGACGATGTAATAGAGGGTCTCCGCTTTTTCACCCGCATGGATCAGGGTGCTCTTGGCGGGATACTTATGAATGTGGCAGTGCGACAAGAACCATTCCAGGGTGGGATCGCTTTGCGGTTTGCCAATGACCATGAGAATTCCTCTGTAGTGTCTTTTTATGGACTTGTGCGTCCGGGCAAGTTGCCAATCTTGCCATTCCTTGTATTAGTCGCAGTAGGATAAGAGCCTTTGCCTGTGCTGACAAGGCTTTGCGGGCTTTTGACAGAGCCCTTTGAGTAATGCCTGCTGCGCCGCTTCGGCCATTCTAGGGAAGATAGAGGTCGGAGATGTTGATTTTGATCTATTTCTATCCCGACTTCGGCTGTTCGGCAGGGAGATAGGACTGGGTTATGCTAGGGTTCCATCATCATGATGAACAGGAGAGATCGCGAGATGAAAGCCAGGGTCAGCTGGGTGGAAGGAATGAAGTTTGTCGGGGAGAGCGAATCCGGTCACCGGGTTATTCTGGATGGCGCCAACCCCGGCGAGGGGGCCAGCCCGATGGAGATGATCCTGCTGGCGGTCGGTGGCTGCAGCTCCATTGATGTGGTCTCCATCCTCGAAAAAGCACGCCAGTCGGTGACTGCGTGTCATGTCGATGTCAGTGGCGAGCGGGTCGATAGCGTGCCGCGGGTTTTCGAGACGATTAACCTGCACTTTGTGGTCACCGGCAAGGGGCTGGCGGAGAAGCAGGTCGCCAGAGCCGTTGCACTGTCGATGGAAAAATACTGTTCTGTTTCCCTGATGTTGGAAAAAGCGGTACAAATTACCCATAGTTATCAAATTGTTGAAGCTTGATAACTGTCGATTGTTTCGTTGGAACTCAGGCATAAGGCCGTCACGCAAGGCCATTACATAAGGAAAGTGCAATGAAAAAATTGATCGCTCTGCTTCCCCTGCTGGGTCTGGCGGCGTGCAGCAGCCCGCAGCCCACCCAGTATCAATACAGCCAATACCAGTGTGGCGAAGAGATGTTGGCTATCACCTATGATGCCCAGGCTGACATGGTGCAGTTCCCCTATGCAGGGGTTTACCACAAGCTGGGCCGCGTCGAGGCTGAGTCCGGCGCCAAATATTCAGACGGTGTGACCACCTTCTGGAATCAGGACAAGCAAGGACTGCTTACCCAGAAAGGGGTGACACTGCTGACTTGTACGCTCAAATAGCTTGATGGTGTGCCGCTTCGGCCCCGGTGCTGATTGGCGGCTGGAGGCCACAAAAAACGGCTTGCCGAGAGGCAAGCCGTTTTTCTATCCACTCATATTCGCCAGACCAGTGTCAGTTGGCAGGAACGGCCTGCAGCAGCGTGGTGGCCAATTGTTGGCTCAACTGCTGGCGCTCATTGTCTGTCACACTCACATCGCTGGTCAGCTGGATGATGCTGCTCCAGACCGCTTTCTGGGTTTTGCGATCGAGCAGCACGATGGCCAGCGAACCTTTGCGCTCGTTGGCCGAGGCATATACCCCGGGCGTCATGCCAAGGCGTGCGAAAATCTCGCCGTCACTCATATCCTTGCCGCCCGCGACGCCGATGGCGACCCACAGATCAGCCTCGTCAAGCGGTGCACTCTGCCACCCCTTGCTATTGAGCTCCCGGCTTACCGCCTGCTGCATTGGCTCAAGCCACCCTTCCGCTAACTCACCGGCAAATTGATACTGCTCGGCCAGGGCGTAGCGCGGGGTTGCACCATAGGTCCAGTTGCCCATCGGGCGAACCAGCATGGTGCCGGACTCCAGCGTGGGGGCCGCCGGCCCGCTGCTGCAACCGCCAAGCAGGGCGAGCAGTGCCACAGAGAGATAAGCAAGCCGCATCGTGAACTCCTTTGAATCAGGTTATTTTGCCGGTTTCGATCAATTGCTGGATGAGCGGGCGCAGGATCAGCTCCATCGCAAAGCCCATCTTGCCACCCGGCACCACTATGGTGTTCATCCGCGACATGAATGAGCCGTCGATCATCGACAGCAGGTAGGGGAAATCCACCTGCTTGATACCGCGAAACCGGATCACCAGCATACTCTCGTCCAGACTCGGGATCACCTTGGCGCTGAAGGGGTTGGAGGTATCCACCGTCGGTACTCGCTGGAAGTTGATATGGGTGCGCGAGAACTGCGGGGTGATGAAGTTGATGTAGTCATCCATGGAGCGGACGATGGAGTCGGTCACCGCCTCGCGGGAATGCCCTCGCTCCGAGGTATCGCGGATCAGCTTCTGGATCCACTCCAGGTTGACGATGGGCACTACGCCTATCAGAAAATCCACGTGGCGCGCCACATTGTGATCCTCGGTGACCACACCACCGTGCAGCCCTTCATAAAACAGCAGGTCTGTGTCGCTGGGCAGATGCTGCCAGGGGGTGAAGGTGCCGGGCATCTGGTTGAAGGGCACCGCCTCGTCAAAGCTGTGCAGGTAGCGGCGATACTGGCCATTGCCATCCTGCCCATAGCCCTGAAAAAAGCTCTCCAGCAGCCCGAAGTCATTGGCCTCAGGGCCAAAATAGCTGATATGACGCCCCTGTTCGCGCGCCTTGCGGATCGCTACATCCATTTCCGGTCGGGTGTAGCGGTGAAAACTGTCACCTTCCACCACCGCCGCGGTATATCCCAGTTGATGGAACATGGAGCGAAAGGCGTTGGTGGAGGTGGAGGTGCCGGCACCGGACGAACCGGTAACAGCAATAATGGGGTGCTTGGCCGACATGGGATTCTCTCTTCCTTGGGAATTCCGTTATAAGGTCCGGATTGCGGTTGGGTCAAGAGTGCTCGATGAAGCGGTCTTTCATCACGATATTCACCGATTCGTGCAGCTCGCTATAGACGATGACAGCTTTGCCTTGCTGTAATTGTTCTCTCACAGCATCGACTTTGACGCCAAGCGGTACATCCTGCTCTCCATATTCTGTTCCTTCCTGCAACACAAAATGTTCGATCAGGTTGGTCAGGGTGTCGCCGTCCAGTTCTTGCCAGGGAATGATCATTTAAAGGTCTCACAGCAAAAGAGGTGATCGTCAGGCTATTGTTGTGTTGAATCCCGCGAATGCAATCACTTTTTACCTTTTCACCGGAGTCTGAGAGATGTTGTCTGAAGCGCAGCGCAGCGCGCCGTTAACCCTGACTGAGCATCTGGACAGCGCACGTCGAGAGGCGATTGCCCGAGGCATGGTGTGGTTCTGGTTGTTGAACTGGCTGGTGGTGTTGTTTCTTTCGATACGCTACGAGGTTTACAGCCAGGTTGGGCTCGCCAGTGATGACAGCTTGCCCTGGCGCTTTCAGAGTGAGCTGGCTCTGGTCATGGTGGTGCTATTGCTGCTACCTGTTGTCAGCCTCTTTTGTGACCATCTGCAGGACCGCCTCTGGTTACGGTTGGCTGCACTAGTGATGGTGCTATGGGGCGGACTCTGGACGCTGCACATCTACACGATTGGTCAGGTAGAGCTGCGGGGAGGGGTCAGCTATGCCAACGGGATCATGCGGCTCAACCTGCTGGCTGCGCTCATCGCGTTTTATCCCGATCGCAAGGTGTTTTATGGCTATCTCTTGGGCCCGATGACGGTGGGTGTGGGGTTGGGGCTCTTTTTACGCGTCGATTTTCCCCAGATCTACCTGCTTGGCGTGTTGTTTGGCGTGATTGCGCTGGAGGTCGGCCGCCGCATGCTGCACCGCTGGTTTGAGTTGGCGATCATGCGGGAGCATGAAAATCTGACGCTGCTGCGCCAACTTGATCAGCTCGCCAAGCAAGATCCTCTGACCGGTGTCGCCAACCGGCGGCATTTCAATATCGAGTTGGATCGCGCGTTGGCCCATAGCCAGGAGAGCGGCGCTCCGCTATCGCTCATCCTGATGGATGTGGACTATTTCAAGCGCTTCAACGACTACTACGGCCATCAGGTGGGGGATATGTGCCTCAAGGAGGTGGCACAAGCGCTCAACCGTGCGGTACGCACGCCATCTGATCTGGTGGCCCGCTATGGCGGAGAGGAGTTTGTGTTGCTGCTGCCCAATACCGACCGTCAGGCGGCGGCCAGCGTGGCACAGCGGCTGCAAGATGGCTTGGCCAGCCTGCGGCTGGAGCATCTGGCGTCCGATGTTGCCCCCTGGGTGACGGTGAGTCAGGGTATTGCCAGCTCAGTGTCTGGCGAAGGGGCGAGCCAGTTGCTGGAGCGGGCCGATCAGGCGCTCTATCGGGCCAAGGAGTTGGGACGTAATCAGTTCTGCGTTGCAGAGTGACTCTGTTCGGCAATCCAGCGACTGATCCGTTCGTCCAGCCAGAAGCGTGGTCGCCAGGGTGTGCCGTGCAAAAAGCCGACATGGCCGCCGCGTTGGCTCAGCTCATAGCGCACCGTGGGCGAGAGCTGCTCCGGCCGGGGGATGACGGCGTGTGACATAAAGGGATCGTCGGCGGCGTGAATGACCAGGGTCGGGATGGGGATCTGAGCCAGCAGCGGTAGCCCCGAGCAGCTCTGGTAGTAGTGGCTGGCGCTGTGAAAGCCGTGCAGCGGCGCGGTGACTTGCTCGTCAAAATCACGCAGGGTGGCAATCTGCTCCACTTGTCGAGGTTGCCAGCGTTCACTCGCTTGCTGCTGGTGGCTGATCTTGTTGAGCAGGTTGCGGCGCATGGTGCGCAGCAGATAGTTCTGATAGACCTTCGAGAAGCCCTGATTGACCCGCTCGGCGCAGCTTGCCAGTTGCAGCGGAGCCGAGACCACCACCGCCGCTTTCAATGCCGCAGGACAGCCCCGTGCCAGCAGATTGACCAGCATATTGCCACCCAGTGAAAAGCCGATGGTGATCAGCGGTTTGCCCGGGAAGCGCTGGCTCAGCTCGGCAATCAGCTCCTGCGCATCACCGATGGCGCCGGAGTGATAGGCCTGCAGGTGGCGATTGGGCTCGCCGCTGCAACCGCGAAAGTGCATCAGCACAGCCTCTCTGCCCTCTTGCTGCAGATGGGCGAACAATCCCTTGGCATAGTGGGAGTGAATGCTTCCCTCCAGCCCGTGAAACACCACCACCAGTGGCTGCTCGTCAAGGCAGACCTCCCCGCTCCAGGCGAGGTCGACAAAGTCCCCATCCTGCAGTTCAAACCGCTCCGCCACAAAACGGGCAGGGGTGCGGCGCAGCCATTTGGGCAATATGGTCTGCAGATGAGGATTGCGTGCCCACCAGGGGGCGTGGAAGTGGCTCTCGGTCAGCATGGGATCGTTGGTCTGGGTCAAAGATAAAGAGGACGGGAGGTTTTCTCCTCCCGCCAGTCAGTCACTTGCTTATTTCAGCAGGCGATCGTGATGCTCGGCACCGCGCAGCATGGCCTGGATCAGCTCGTTGGCCTCGAACTTGGTCAGCGCTTCATGGGCCCCCACCTGATGGGCCCGTTCCACACTGATCTCGCTGGAGAGCGAGGTGTGCAGGATGATGTAGGCCCCCGCCAGCTTGCTGTCGCTCTGCACCTCGAAGGCCAGCTCGTAGCCATCGAGCCCCGGCATCTCGATATCGCTCACCAGAATGTCGATGGGGGTCTTCTGACTCGCCCGCTCCTGCATCAGGGTCAATGCATCCTTGCCGTTGGAACGGACTTCATAGGGGATATTGATGTAGTCCAGCGCCGCCATCAGCTGACGGCGGGCGACAGAGGAGTCATCGACCAGCAGGATCCGCATCGGCTTGATCCGTTCGCGCTGCACATCGGTCAGCACCGGATAGAGGTGGCTCGGGTCATCCGGATAGACCCTGGAGAGGATCAGCTCCACATCCAGCAACTGGATCAACTGGTCATTGACCCGGGTGACGCCGGTGACGAACACATTTTGGCCGAGGGCGGCGGGCGGTGACTCGATATCGCGCCAGTTGCACTCGGTGATCTTGTCGATGCCTCGCACCAGAAAGCCCACCAACGTGCGGCGGCAGTCGGTGATGATGATGAAGCAGTGAGGCATCTCCTCCTTGCTGATCGGGCGATAACCCACCGCCATCGCCATGTCGATCACCGGAATGGTGGAGCCACGCATATTGGCGGCCCCCAAAACGGTCGGGTGCGAGTGCGGCATTGCCGTCAGCTGGGTGTAGGGGACTATCTCCTTCACCTTGAGGGTGCCGATAGCAAAGGATTGTTTGGCTGAAAGGTGAAACAGCAACATGCCCTGGGATTGATTGGCTTTGCTCGTCATGGCAGATGTCCTGTTGGTCGAAACGTTGGCAGTCACTTCAGGCCTCTAGCATAAAGGATTACGGGGGGGATGGCCCTCCCTTGTTAGCGACCATCTGGCAAAAAACTGGACCCATTCAGCCAATTTCGTTGGCGTATTCCATCGGCGTCCAGTTATTGAACACCATCCTCGCCAACTCCCCACTGTTGGCAGGCAGCTTGCAATGCGGCCTCATCGGCATAACCCAGCTTGCTGGCCACCTGCGCGGGTTTGCTGCCGCCTTTGAGCAATCTGAGCGCCTGCAGCAGTTGCCACTGTTGTTGCAATTCACTCCCTTCCACTGGCGCATCGGCTTGTTGTGCCCACTGTTGCAGAGACTCCGGTTGGCCATTGGCCAGCGCTTGCCAGCAGGCTTGCAGCTCACCGTGGCCCTGCTGGCTGATGGCACACTGTTGCAGCTCATCCAGGATCACCTGCAGTCGCTGACCGTAGGCCCCTTGCCACTCTTTCGGACGTTGCCACCGGGCCAGCGAGTCGAGCAGGGCATCGAGCAGCGGGGTGGTCTGCAGCCAGCCTGCCTGCTGCGGCTGAGCCACGCGCAAAGAGACGCTCAGCTGATCGTAATCGCAACTGCTGAGGGGGCTGAAGGCCGCAAGGGCATCGGCGCAGAGCCAGAAGCTGCTGCCTGCCGGCAGCAACAGCTCATGTTGGCCCAGTCTCAGCAGCGCGGCGCCACGGGTGATCCGCAACAGCTGCCCGACCGGAGTTCGTTTGCGGTTGCCGGCGTGCAGGCACTGGCAGGAAAAATGGTGATACTCGATGGCGTGATGCATGTAAAAACCCTGATATGATGCTGCCTGGAGGTAACAAATATGGAAACCAGACGTAAAAAACGCTTCATTGCCGGTGCTGTCTGCCCGGCGTGCGGCAAGTTGGACAACATGATGCTGTATCTGGAGCATGGAGTCGAGAAGGTGACCTGCGTCGCCTGTGGCGATACCCAGGTACAAACGCCTGCCGAGGTCGACAAGCAGACTCGCGAGGCGGAAGAGGTGATAGGTGTGTTTCGCCCTTGATAAGGCAACGGCGGGTGGAATGCGGGTCTCCTCGCTGACGCTGTTGCCGTTTTTTTCGTCACTCCGTGGCGCCGCACGGCATATGCGCGGCCCACTTTTTAGGGTATTCTGAGCCCGTTTTTTTCTATCCGCAGGATCCTGACATGAAAGTAGCTCCTCTGAGCGTGGTTACGCTGGAATACACAGTCACCGACGAGCACGGTGAAGTCATCGACAGCACTGTCGGCAAAGAGCCGCTGGTCTATCTGCACGGCACCCGTTACCTGGTCTCTGGCCTGGAAGCCGAGCTGGAAGGTCGCGCGGTAGGTGAAGCCTTCGAAGTGACTCTGGCACCGAGCCAGGCCTACGGCGAATATGACGAGACACTGGTACAAGAAGTACCGGGCGAGCTGTTCGACGGCATGGAAGTCTCCGAAGGGGATACTTTTGTGGCTGAAACCGACGATGGCCACCGTCCGGTGACCGTGGTTGAAGTGTCCGAAGAGTTCGTCAAGGTGGATGGCAACCATCCGCTGGCAGGCGTAACCCTGGGCTTCAAGGTCGAGATCAAGGACGTGCGTGCTGCCACTGCCGAAGAGCTGGCTCACGGCCACGTTCACGGTGCCGGTGGTTGCGGTCACGATCACGGTCATGACCACGATCACGGCGGCTGCTGTGGCGGTCATGGTCACGACCACGATGAGGATCACGGCCAAGGCGGTTGCTGCGGCGGTGCTGGCCACGGTCACGATCATGGCCACGACCACGGTGACGACCATGGTCACGGCGGCTGCTGCGGTGGCGGTGGTTGCGGTGGCAAGGGCCATCACCACTGATCACGGCTATGCCGATGATAAAAATCTGCCATTAGGAGTCATACCGAGCAATTAAAGATAGTTAATTGCTCCTCCTTGGGTGACGACATCCGAAGCCAGTTATTCTGGCTTCGGATTTTTTATGTCTGTCAAATAGGCTCGCGGCTTTTCCCAAGCTAACAGGGCCGCTTATTTTTGGTTAATGCTCAACATTATTTCCTTCTCGATTCCGCGATGTGTTTTTGGCTCGGTGCGTAAACGGGTTACCAAATCGGTGTCTTCATCAGCACAATATGACCAAGTTACTTCATGCCCCAACAGCTGCCAGCGTCAGTCTCTATTTGGTCTCGTTGTGCCCCATAAAAAAATAGCCAGTCAGACTTAACTGACTGGCTATTTCCTAGTGACTAACTGATTGGCGCGAAGCCTTACAGCTGCTCGATACCGACGATATGCCAAGGGGCATTGTTTTTGGCCAGATCGCGCTCGAGGTGCCACACCTCTTTGATGTCTTCTTCGACCTGCTCCTGACGGTCCATGTAGCGGCCGCTGAAGCGCACGCTCACCTGAGCCCAGTCGCTGCCGTAGTCGGCGCGTACCAGCTGGGTATCGACGTACATCACTTCGGTATGCTGGTCGCCAGTCAGTTCGGCGCGCTCGGCTTTGAGCTGTTCAAACAGTTCCGGGCTGACGTACTCGCGCACTTTTTCCAGATCGTTCTTGTTCCACGCCTCTTGCAGGGTGCGATAGTGATCGCGGGCACCGGCCAGGAAGCTGTTCATGTCAAAGCCTGGCGGCAGGCGGAACGGCACGTCGCTGTCGGCAAAGCCGGTGGCTTGCGGTGCGCTGTTGCTCTGCTCAAACTGCTGCGGGGTCGCGGATTGCGGTGGCTGATAGCCCGCATAGGCGGCCTGTTGTGGCTGTGGCGTCGCGACCTTGCCCTTGCGCAGGGTACGGATCAGGAAGACGGCACCCAGCGCCAACAGGGCGATCAGCAGGAAGTCCATTCCTTGCAGACCTTCAAAGGCACCGCTGCCCAGCAGGTAGGCGAACAGGCCGCCAGCCAGCAGGCCGCCCAGCAGGCCACCCATCATGCCGCTCTTTTTCGGCGCAGTCTGGGCACCCAGTGCCGGGTTCTTGGTGTCGACCGGTTTGGCCGCAGGCTGGGCTGGCGCAGTTTTGTAACTTTTACCAAAGGATTTGCCGCCGCCAAATTTCTTGGCTTCGGCGTGAGGTGCCCCCAGGCCAATGGCCAGGATCACGGCAAACAGGGTCAGCATCTTTTTCATTTTGACTCTTTTCACTCTCGTCTGTGGGTGGGGCATGCTCCGCTTTGGCAAGCTCAGCAAGGCGCATGGCAGGCTGCCTGTCCCTAATTGTGTCGCAGCTTGTATTCATCAATATCACCTCTGGCATGAATTATTCATGAACGAGGTTGCCGCGATGCGGCGTCAAACAAGAGGAGTAAACCGGATGAAAAGCAGAAGATTGAGTCGCAAGGAGCGCAAAATGCGAAGCAAAATCAAAATGGTCAAGGTAGAGCAGACTCTGGTTTGGCCCTTTATGATGGTATGAGCCGCCAGATAGGGCTCGCCGTAGTTGGCTTTCTTTTGTAAAATTCCCGTCCCCTTCCCGCTGCGGTTTTTATGTGTATGGCAGAGCAAGTGACGGCGAAAAAAGACGCCAAGACACAACAGCTGAAAGTTCCTCCCCACTCTTTTGAGGCCGAACAGTCCGTACTGGGCGGCCTGATGCTGGATAACGATGCCTGGGATCGGGTTGCCGAACGGGTCATCGATCAGGATTTCTACAGCCGTCCGCACCGGTTGATCTTCCAGGCCATGACCCGCCTCTCCAACGCGGGCAACCCCATCGACCTCATCACCCTGCAGGAGGAGCTGGAACGCTCCGAGCAGTTGGAGGAGTCCGGTGGCTTCGCCTATCTGGTGGAGATCGCCAAGAACACCCCGAGTGCCGCCAACATCAACGCCTACGCCGAAATCGTGCGCGAGCGAGCGGTCGTACGGGAGATGATCTCGGTCGCCAACGAGATAGTCGAAGCAGGCTACGAGCCGCAGGGCCGTACCTCAGGCGATCTGCTGGATCTTGCCGAGAGCAAGGTATTCAAGATTGCCGAGCAGCGCAGCAGCGCCAACGAGGGGCCCCAGCCCCTGAAGCTCATTCTCGAGCAGACCGTCGACAAGATTGAAGAGCTGTTCAAGACCCCGCACAACGGCGTGACCGGGGTATCGAGCGGTTACAACGATCTCGACAAGATGACCGCCGGTTTGCAGCGCTCGGACTTGATCATCGTGGCGGCCCGTCCCTCCATGGGCAAGACCACCTTTGCCATGAACCTCTGTGAACATGCAGCGCTGACAGCTGACAAGCCGGTGCTCATCTTCTCGCTGGAGATGCCCTCCGAGCAGATCATCATGCGTATGCTCGCCTCGGTGGGGCGTATCGACCAGACCAAGGTGCGTACCGGTCAGCTCGACGACGAGGATTGGGCCCGTCTCTCCTCCACCATGGGTCTGCTGCTCGAGAAGGGCAAGATGTATATCGATGACGCCTCCGGCCTCACCCCGACCGACGTGCGTTCTCGCGCCCGTCGTATTGCCCGTGAGCACGGCGGCCTTTCGATGATCATGATCGACTACCTGCAGCTGATGCGGGTGCCGGCGCTCTCTGACAACCGTACTTTGGAGATCGGCGAGATCTCCCGCTCTCTCAAGGCCTTGGCGAAAGAGCTGCAGTGCCCGGTGGTGGCGCTCTCCCAGCTCAACCGAAGCCTGGAACAGCGGGCCGACAAGCGCCCGGTCAACTCGGACCTTCGTGAATCGGGCTCCATCGAGCAGGATGCGGACTTGATCATGTTTATCTATCGTGATGAGGTTTATCACGATGACAGCCCGGACAAGGGGATTGCCGAGATCATCATCGGCAAGCAGCGTAACGGCCCAATCGGCCGGGTGCGCCTCACCTTCCAGGGCCAGTTCTCCCGGTTCGACAACTATGCCGGTCCGGCGTTTGATGATGATTATTGATAAGTAATGGATAAGGCCGTCCGGATGGGGATTGCCAAGAGAGCCCTGAAAGATGCCGGATATCTCCGGCAAGCAGCGTAACGGTGCCAATGTCGGCCGGGTGCGTCTCACCTTCCAGGGCCAGTTCTCCCGGTTCGACAATTATGCCGGTCCGGCCTTCGACGACGATAAGTGAGTGGCGGTCTTCGGCCCGATGAGGGGGAGACCATTTGTGCCCTCGTAAGGGAAAACCATGAAAGCGGCTACTGCCCAAATCAACACTGCGGCCTTGCGCCACAACCTCGCCGTGGTCAAGCGCCACGCTCCCGCTTGCAAGATCATCGCTGTGGTCAAGGCGAATGCCTATGGCCACGGACTGCTGCCGGTCGCCCGCACCCTTGTGGATGCGGATGCCTATGCGGTGGCCCGCATCGAAGAGGCGCTGATGCTGCGCTCCTGCGCCGTGGTCAAGCCCATAGTACTGCTGGAGGGATTCTTCTCTGCCGACGACCTGCCGGTGCTGGCGGCCAACAACCTGCAGACGGCGGTTCACACCTGGGAGCAGCTCGAAGCGCTGGAGCAGGCCGAGCTGCCAGCTCCTGTGGTGGCCTGGCTCAAGCTCGACACCGGCATGCACCGGCTCGGGGTGCGCAGCGATGAGATGCCTGCCTTTATCGAACGACTCGGCAAGTGCAAAAACGTGGTGCAGCCGTTCAACATCATGACCCACTTCAGCCGTTCCGATGAGCTGGAGCAGCCTACTACCCGCGAGCAGATCGACTTGTTCAGCAAGTTGACCGCACCGCTGGCGGGCGAGCGTGCCATGGCCAACTCGGCGGGCATTCTGGCCTGGCCAGACTCCCACTGCGACTGGGTGCGCCCCGGCGTCATCCTCTATGGCGTGTCGCCCTTCCCCAACACGGTGGCGGCCGATTACGACCTGCAGCCGGTGATGACCTTGAAGACCCAGCTGATTGCGGTACGGGATCACAAGGCGGGCGAGCCGGTGGGCTACGGCGCCAACTGGGTGTCCGATCGCGATACTCGCCTTGGCGTGATTGCCATCGGCTACGGTGACGGCTATCCGCGCATGGCGCCCAACGGCACATCCGTGCTGATCAACGGCCGCATCGTGCCGCTGGTGGGACGTGTCTCCATGGATATGAGCACGGTGGATCTGGGGCCGGGCGCGACCGACAAGCCCGGCGACGAGGCGGTGCTGTGGGGCGAGGGGCTGCCAGTGGAGCGGGTGGCCGACGAGATTGGCACCATCCCCTACGAGCTCATCACCAAGCTCACCTCCCGCGTCTTTATGGAATACGTCTGATGTGGCAGCAGTGCCTGTTGACCCTGAAGCCCCGTTCGCGGGGCTTTCATCTGGTGACGGACGAGCTGGTGGCCAAGCTGCCGATGCTGGCGGATTACCGGGTCGGCATGGCGCACCTGCTGCTGCAACACACCTCCGCCTCGCTCACCCTCAACGAAAACTGCGATCCGAGCGTGCGCAGCGATATGGAGGCTCATCTCCACCGGTTGGCGCCGGAAGATGCCCCCTACTATCGCCACACCTATGAGGGGGCGGATGACATGCCCGCCCACATCAAATCCTCCCTGCTCGGGGTGAGCCTGCAACTGCCAGTTCGCGATGGTCAGCTGGCGCTCGGCACCTGGCAGGGGATCTGGCTCGGTGAGCATCGCGTCGATGGCGGTGCCCGCAAGGTGCTGGTAACCCTGCAGGGTGAGTAGTCAGGCTGCAACCAGCTGAAAGATGACGATAAAAAAGAGGGATGGCATTGAGCCATCCCTCTTTTGTTTTTACGGTTTCGCGAGCTATCCGCTGGCAAGTGGCGCGGCGCTCTGCGTGGCTCAGCCGACCTTGAAGGGGGTCAGCTCGGCTAGCGGGCTCGCGTCCATAAAGGCTTGCGGCTCCTGGCCATGTTTGAAGATCTTGAAGTCCTGATCGCGGGCGCTCCAGTACTCAACGGTATCGCCGCTGATCTGCAACAGGCTCGCTTCGCGCAGGGCCACCACATATTCGCTCGGGTTGATGGCGCAGAACTCGGCCAGACGTTCGTCGCGGGTCTCGCCCATGTGGCCGCTGATGCTGGCATCCAGATAGTGCGGGTTGATCTGCAGCGGGAACAGGCCCAGCGCTGGCAGTACGGCGGCGTTACAGACCGGCATATCGTTGGTGGTGCGGATGCTCGGGGTCGCCACGTTGCAACCGGCGCTCCAGCCCACATAGGGGACGCCCCGCTCGCGCACGGCACGCTGGATCGGCACGATCAGGCCGTTTTCGTGCAGCATCTGGTTGAGGCGCCAGGTGTTGCCACCGCTGATAAAGATGGCATCGGCCTGATTGACGGCATCGACCGGATCATCGAAGTGGTGAATGCTGATGGTCTCGATCCCGAGGCTCTCGGTGAGATCATTGGCGCGGGCATCCCAGTCGCTGCGGATCACCGCGTAGGGGATCAGCAGAATACGCTTGACCGGTTTGCGGGCCAGCAGGCTCTGCACCCGGTCGCGGGCCCAGCCGAGCAGCCCCGGAAATTCGTTGGCTTTACCGTTGCTAAGCAGAAGCAGTTCCATCAAATAGGTCCTCAAAAAGTGAAAGCAGAGGAGGGAGGGCCACCGGATCCGAAGTGCGGCCCGATGGCAAGAGGAGGCATGCTACCACCATTGGCGCAGCGGTTCTGTGATCGGGGGGCCCATTCAACGGCTATGGATGAGTAACTCAATGCCAAACGGTGGATTAATGAACCGTGGTCAACTCGTCACCCATCGCCAATAAAAGACCCCGCCGCAGCGGGGTCATGTCAGGGGTAAAGCTACTCGCTCATCAGGAGGCGGTCGCTTCCACCACCTTGTAGGAGGGCTGCTGGCGCAGCTTCCACAGCTCGCTCCATTTGCGCAGGGCGGAGAGCAGGATCAGCATCCCCAGTACCAGCATGATGAGGGAGATGATGCCGTTCATCGGGTTGTAACCCTTGGCCGCCGCGTTGAAGTAGACGTTGCTCATCATCCAGTAACCGGCGTAGTTGACGGTGACGAACAGGTAGGCCAGCGGGATCAGGCAGGTCAGCATGTAACGGCGCTTGCTGGCCAGTCGCAAGATGATGGTGGCACCGATGATGAGGCCCACCGAGGCCATCAGCTGGTTCGAGACCCCGAACAGCGCCCACACAGATCCGATATCACCGGACATCAGCAGGTAGCCCCACATCACGCAGGCGAGCACGCTGGCCCCGATGGCGCCCGGCATCCAGTCGATGCGCTTGAGGGGCGGGTAGAACTCGCCGAAGAAGTCCTGAATGAGGTAGCGGGAGACCCGGGTACCGGAGTCAACGGCCGTCAGGATGAACACCGCTTCGAACATCACCACGAACTGGAAGAAGTAGGAGGCGAGGTTACTGAACCAGGGCACCTTGGTGAAGATGTAGGACATGCCCACCGCCAGGGTGACGGCGCCGCCGGTGCGGCCGTTCAGATCCATGCCGATCTCCTGGGAGAGGAACGGCAGATCCACCACCTGCATCCCCAGTTTGGCGAAGGCTTCCGGGGTGGCGTTGATGGCGAAGTAGTCCGCCGGGTGCAGGGCAGTGGCGGCGATCAGCGCCATCACGCCCACCACGCACTCGGCCAGCATGGCACCGAAGGCAACCGGCAGGATGTCGTTCCACTTGTCCACCAGTTTCGGGGTAGTGCCGGAGCCAATAAAGGCGTGGAAGCCGGAGATGGCGCCACAGGCGATGGTGATGGAGATGAAGGGCCAGACCGGGCCACCCAGTACCGGGCCGCCGCCGTGGACAAACTGGGTCATGGCGGGGAACTGGATCTCCGGGTTGATGCAGATGACGCCGATCACCAGGGCGCCGAATACACCGATCTTCATAAAGCTGGAGATGTAGCCGCGCGGGGTGAGCAGCAGCCAGACCGGCAGGGCGGTGGCGAAGAAGGCGTAGATGGGCAGCGCCAGACTGATGGTCTCGGCACGCAGGGTCAGCCAGGCACCGAAGGCGCTCTCCTGCACGTAGGGGCCGAAGAAGACACAGGCCAGCACGGCGGCAAACCCGACCCAGGAGGCGGCTTGCAGGTTGCCGGTCAGCTTGTGCCAAATTCCCACCACCATGGAGATGGGGATGGTCATGAAGACGGCAAACACGCCCCAGGCGTTACGCTCCAGCGCGTGCACCACCACCATGGAGAGACCCGCCATGGTGATGGTGATGATGAAGAGCATCGCCAGACCGGTGCACCAGCCGGCGATGGGGCCGAGTTCGGCCTTGGCCACCTCGGAGAGGGACTTGCCCTGATGCTTCATGGAGGCGAACAGCACCACGGTGTCGTGCACCGCACCGCCGATGACGCAGCCGATCAGCAGCCAGAGAAAGCTTGGCAGGTAACCGTACTGGGCGGCCAGTACCGGGCCGACCAGCGGGCCGGCGGCGGCGATGGCCGCAAAGTGCTGGCCGAAGTTGACCCACTTGTTGGTCGGCACATAGTTCTTGCCATCTTCCAGCTGGTGGGAGGGGGTGACCAGTTTGTCGTCAGCCTGCAGCACCTTGCGCACAAAGAACACGCCGTAGAGGCGATATGCAATGGCGAGGATGCAGAGGGCCGCAATGACAAAAGTGATTGCGTGTTGCATGGGGGAGTTTCCTTTTCCTGTGGCCAGTCTGGCCGGGCTCATGCTGCACTCTACCGATGCGGTGGGGAAAGGGGAGGGAAGAAAAGGTCAGTGGCCGGGTTCCGCCCGCGAGTGGCAGAAAAGCGACCCCGAGTGGTTTGGCGGGAGTGCCGACGGCCGTGATCAGCGGGTGAGTGGTAGCTGGTAGAGCAGGTGTGGGATGAGGCGTCCCGCCCCATCAGGGAATATCGAGCAGCTCCTTGAGGGGCTTGAGATAGCGGCGACTCACCGGCACCTTGTGGCCGCCCTGAGTCACCACTTCCGCCAGCCCGCCGTCCAGCAGCAGGATTTCGCGGATCTGGCCCGGGTTGAGCAGGTACTGGCGGTGACAGCGCACGAAGCCGGTCTTCTCTTCCAGAGTGCGCAGGGTCAGCTCGGTGGTGCCCTGCTGCTGGCCGCTGATCACCCGGTTGCCGGTGAGATCGCTGTGGATGAACTCCACCTCGCCAAGGGGCAGTAGCAGAATGCGGTTGTGGCCGGTGCAGGGGATACTGCGCAGGGGTTGGGCGATGCGGGTCGGATCCGGCAGCGGTTGGCCAGCTAATTCGCCTTTGGGAGAGAGTAGCCGCTGGATGCGCTCCAGCGCCTTGTTCATCCGCTCCGCGGTGACCGGTTTGAGCAGGTAGTCGAGGGCGTTCTCCTCGAACGCACGCAGGGCAAACTCGTCGTAGGCGGTGATGAAGACGATGTGAGGGCGCAAGTCAGGATCCAGCATGCCCACCAGCTCCAGCCCGTTGATGCGCGGCATCTGGATGTCTAGAAACAGCAGGTCGGGTTTGAGGCGATGGATGGCGGGCAGCGCCTCCATGGCGTGGGCGCACTCTCCCAGCAGGCGAATATTGCCCGCCTGCTCCAGCAGCAGCCGCAGCTCCTCGCGGGCGAGGGGTTCATCGTCAACGATCAGGGCGGTCAGCATGGGCTCTCCTGCAGGGGAAGGGTGATCCTCACCCGGGTTGATTGATGGGGGTCGCAGTCGATGGCGACCCCGTACTCGGCGCCGTAACGGGCCTTAATGCGCCGATCCACTATGTTCATGCCAAGGCCGCTCCCCTCCTGTTTCGTCTGGTAGAGCCCGGCGTTGTCGCATACCTCCAGCACCACTCGCTGCGCCTCAACCCTGGCAGTCAGGGTCAGCAGGCCGGGTTCGAACATCTGGGAGATGCCGTGCTTGACCGCATTCTCGACGATGGGTTGCAGGGAGAAGGTGGGCAGCCGGTACTCCATCAGCGGCTCGGGAATATGGATCTGCACGCTCAGGTGCTCGGCGAAGCGGGCCTGTTCGATATGCAGGTAGGCGTTCACATGCTCCAGCTCATCGGCCAGGGTCACCTCGTCCCCCTGCCGTTTGAGGTTCTTGCGAAAGAAGGTGGAGAGGTTGTGCACCAGGGTGCGGGCGCTTTCGGGGTCGCGCCGGATCACCGCCGACAGGGTGTTGAGGGCATTGAACAGAAAGTGCGGGTTGATCTGCGCCTGCAACAGCTTGATCTCCGACTGTGCCAACAGCCGTTTCTGCTCGTTGTACTTACTGGCCAGGATCTGGCCGGAGAGCAGCCGGGCAATCCCTTCCCCCAGGGTGCGGTTGATGGAGGAGAAGAACTTGCGCTTGGGCTCGTAGAGCTTGATGGTGCCAACCACCGACCCCTCTTCCCCCCGCAGCGGAATGACCAGCGAGGAGCCGAGCCGGCACTGGGGATGCAGGTTGCAGCTGTAGGGGATGAGGTTGCCGTCGGCATAGACCACCTCGTTGTGCTGGATCGCCTTGAAAGTGTGGGCCGAATTGATGGCGGTGCCCGGCAGATGGTGATCCTCGCCGATGCCGATAAAGGCGAGCAGCTTCTCCCGATCGGTGATGGCCACCGCGCCCACTCCGGTCTCTTCGTAGAGAATGCGCGCCATCTGCTGGCACGCCTGCTGGGTGAAGCCCTTGTCCAGCACCCGCATCGCCCGCTCGGCAATCTTGAGGGCGCGGGCGGAGAAGGCGACCGAGTACTTCTCCAGCATGGCGCGGTGATCGAGGATCATCCGCATGAACATGGCGGCCCCCAGGGTATTGGCCACCAGCATGGGGGCGATGATGTTCTCGATAAGGTGGATGGCATCATCGAGGGGGCGGGCCACCAACAGAATGATCCCCATCTGCATCAGCTCGGCGATAAGGGCCACCGAGCCCACCACCCAGGGGCTGAACAGCAGGTCGAGCCGGTGGCGGGCGACGAAGTGGCGGTGCACCAGCCCGCCAAGCAGCCCCTCGGCGATGGTGGAGAAGGTACAGGCCAGCGCAGTGAAGCCCCCCAGCGAGTAGCGGTGAATGCCGCCGGTGAGCCCCACCAGCAGTCCCACGGCCGGGCCGCCGACTATGCCCCCCAGCACGGCGCCGATAGCGCGGGTATTGGCGATGGAGTCCTCTACCCTCAGGCCAAAGTAGGTGCCCATGACACAGAAGCCGGAGAAGATGAGGTAGCAGAGGATCTTGTGGGGCCAGCTCAGGGTCACCTGAGTGAGCGGCATGAACAGCGGCGTCTTGGAGAGCAGCCAGGCGATCACCAGATAGACGCAGAGCTGCTGGAACAGCGAGATCACCAGAGTGAATTGTTCAAACGCCACGGCTCGTTGCCCCGGTAATGGTTGGTCATTTAATGGACGCGGAGTATTAGCAAACCCCATACCCCCTTGCAAGACAGGGGTATCGGAATGGTGGCGTAGCGCACGATTTGCCGAATCGTCTGCCGCCGTGGCGGGCGGTAACTGTCTGGTTACTCAGCATGGAGTCTGATCCAGCGGCAGACGCGGCGATATGGCGAAAACAAAAAGGGGGCCAGAAGGCCCCCGAATTGACGGTCAGTGGGTAGCTCAATCGAGTTTCAGATCGACCCAGACCAGACGGTGATCCGAGCTGACCCCCTTGGCGATGCCGAGTTTCGCATCATAGACCAGGTGATAACCCGCCTCGAAGCTGGCAGGCCAGTAGATACCGCTCTTCACCGCGTTGAGGTTGGCGGAGGGGATGACGTGGTCCAGCTGCAGCACGCTGGAGTTGGTGATGCGTTCCGGGTTGGGGCGATTGAGGTTGCGTTTGCAGTCGGCCCCCTTGCTGACACACTCCGGGCCCCCTTCGCTGACCGGGATCAGGGTGCCATTGGTGATGGCCTGATTCATCAGCGGATTGTTAAGCAGATCCTGAATCGCACTCAGGTCACCGTCACCGGTTTGCGGATCGGCATTGAGATCGCCCGCGATAACGAACTTGGCGTTTTGCTTCAATCCACCCTTGGTGCCCTTGTCATCGGTCATGTAGTTGAGACCCTTGACGTAGTCGTTCCAGAAGGCGATCTCGGCACGGTTGTGCTTGACGGTATGGCGCGCCGCGTTGGCAAAGATCGGTGGGGTCGGGTGGGAGATCAGGAAGTGAATGACCTCTTCCCCCTTGTCGGTCTTGATGCGTACCGGCACATCAGCGTGGTTCTTGGAGGAGAGCGGGTACAGCTGCCAGGCTGCGTCTGAATACCAGGCATCGCCACACTGGCGGCTGGCTGGGATCTTGACCTTGGGATTGTTGCAGTCATCGATGATGGGGTTCTTCTCGCCCGGCATATCCTTCCACTTGAAGTTCTGGAAGGTGCGGATCTGCTTGGTGTCGATGGGATATTTGGACATCACCGCAAAGGCGTACTGGCCGTGGTAGTTGCCAAAGCCCCAGGCATCATCGGGGCCGTTGTTGACCTTGCCATCCAGATTGAGGTCATAACCGCTCATCAGGCCGGTGTTGGTGGCGAAGTTCTGCATCACCGGATAGCTGATGGCCGTCACTTCGGCGTGCTGGGCGTGGGCCAGATAGTTGTCGTTGAAGGCTTTCAGATCGGCGGTGCTCTCGCCTTTGCCGTCGTTGTCGAATTCGTTGAGCAGGAACACATCCGGGCGGGTGCGCTGGATGATCTCCGCCACGTTGCGGATCTGCTGCACGTTCTTGGCTTTGGTTTCCGTGGCGCCGCTCAGGCTCCCTTCGGCGAGGCGGGTCAGCAGGGCATCCTGCTCGGTGCGGGTCAGCGCCAGCTCACCGGTCAGCATACCGGCGGCAGTGCGGTCAAAAGAGAGGTTGAAGGTGGCAAAACGAACCATGGGATCAGCTGCCTTTGAGTCGTTGTCGCTGTTGCAGCCAGCATCCCGAGAGAGATGGCAGCAGCCAGTAGGGTTTTGTTGAGGTTTTTCATTGTAATTATTCCGTAGCATCAATTGAGTCAAGCCTTCTGTGAGGCGGCGCCATTATAAGTAGACGGCGATGCTGCGGGGATTTTGCCTGAGCAAAGTGTGAGGATATTCACACCACATATCTGGCGATGATGAATGTTAACAGGGCGATATGGGGTGTGAAAAACCGGTTTATACGCTGCAGTTTCCGGGATGAATGGCGCATTTCCTGCCGTTACCGCACTCTGAATTTGTCACACCACCATCGGCAGGCCGCTCTCGGGATGATGGATCACCTGGGCCGGATAGTCATAGAGACGGGCGATGAGCTCAGGGGTCAGCACTTCGGCTGGTGTGCCATCGGCCATCAGTTTTCCCTGCTCCAGCATCACCAGCCGATCGGCATAGCGCGCCGCCAGATTGAGATCGTGCAACACCACCAGCACGGCGGTGTTGCGGCTGGCCAGGGCGCGCGCCATGGCCAGCAGCTGATGCTGGTATTTCAGATCCAGGGCTGAAGTGGGTTCATCGAGCAGCAGCAAGCGGGGTTGCTCAGGCTCGCGCTGCTCGGCCGGGGAGGGGGCCTGCCAGATTTGCGCCAGTACCCGGGCAAACTGTACCCGCTGCCGCTCACCACCAGATAGCCCGGGATAGAGCCGCTTGGCCAGATGTTCGACCCCCGCATGGGTCATGGCGGCGGCCACTATCTCCTCTTTGCGGCGAGCGGGTTCGCAGTGGGGCAGGCGCCCCATGGCCACCACCTCTTCACAGAGAAAGGGGAAGTTGAGTGAGGAGCTTTGCGGCAATACCCCTAGTCTGTGGGCCAGCGGGCTGCTGTCCCACTGCCGGCGATCTGCGCCAAACAGGGTGATGGAACCCTCATATTCCAGCTCGCCGGTCAGGCACTTGAGCAGCGAGCTCTTGCCCGCCCCGTTGGGGCCGAGCAGCGCGGTGAGGGTGCCGCTCTCGAGACTAAGATCGAGCCCATCCAGGATCTGGTGCTGGCCACGGCGCAGGCTCAGTCGGCTGCAGTTCAACAGGGGGGAGGAGAGTGAGGATGAGAGTGCGGATGAGAGTGGTTGCATAACAGTCCGTATCACAGGGCGCGGCGGCCTTTTACCAGCAGCCAGATGAAGAAGGGGGCGCCGAGCAGGGCGGTGATGATGCCCACCGGCAGCTCGGCCGGAGCCAGCAGGGTGCGCGCCAGCATGTCGGCCGCCAGCAGCAGGGCGGCGCCAAGCAGGGCCGAGAGCGGCAGCAACCTGACGTGGTTGGGGCCCGCCAGCAGGCGCACCAGATGGGGCACCACCAGCCCGACGAAGCCGATCATCCCCGATACCGCCACCGCCACCCCGACGCCTGCAGCGGTGAGCAGAATGAGGCGACGTTTGAGGGACTGCACATTGACCCCCAGATGACGAGCCTCCCCCTCACCCAGCAGCAGGGCATTGAGGGGATTGGCATCGCGCATAAAGAGCCACAGCAGGGCCGTCAGGGTGAGCAGGGCCAGCGCCACATCGGCCGGTTTGCCTGCCGCCAGCGTCCCCATCTGCCACAGGCTCAGGTTGCGCAGCATCTGATCGTCCGCCAGATAGGTGAGCAGACCGATCACCGCGCCGGAGAGCGCCGTGATGGCGACCCCGGCCAGCAGCATGACGGTGACCGAGGTGCCCCCCTCACGGGTGCCGAGCAGATAGACCAGGGTGGTGGTGAGCGCGCCGCCGAGAAAAGCGAGCAGCGGTAGCAGACCAACCCCTATGGTGGCTTGCAGCTGCTGGCCGAGGGGGGCCAGCAGCACGATGGCGAGCGCCGCACCGAGCGCCGCACCGCCGGAGACACCTATGATGCCGGGGTCAGCCAGAGGGTTGCGAAACAGCCCCTGCATCACGGCGCCACAGAGCCCGAGGATCCCCCCCACTGCGATACAGAGCAGGGTTCTCGGCAGGCGAATTTCCTGCACGATCAGCAGTTTGTGTGACTCAATCCCGCTCTCCTGCCCGGCAAACAGCGCCCGCAGACTCTCGCCCAGGGTGAGGGTCATGGGGCCGGTTGCCAGCGAACCGAGCAGCAACAGCGCCAGGGCGGCCGTGGTGAAGGCAAGCAGCCAGGAGAGGGGTAACCGCATCATGACCCCTGCTTGATCCATTGGGCGATCTGGTTCGCCTGTTGCAGGGAGTTGAGGCTCAGGCCCCCTTGCAGGGCGTGGCCGTCGATGGCGTGAATGGCGTTGCGCTTGCCTGCCGGGGTAGCCGCCAGTGCGGGCACTTCCGCCAGCACCTTGGCCGGATCGGCATACTGCTGCCAGTCACGACCGCTGACCAGCACCAGATCGGGCTGCATCTCGATGAGGGATTCGGCGGATACCGGCTTGTAGTTGCGCAACTCGGCGACCGGATTGATGCCGCCCGCCAGCGAGATCAGCGCGCTGGCAGTGGTGTCCCCCCCGGCGATGCTGGTGGGTTGCCCCTTGTGCAGCAGCAGGAAGGCAACCTTGAGCGGTTTGTTCTGTTTGGCTTGCGCCGCCAGCTGATCGGTCTGAGCCTGGATCTCTGCCTTCAGGCGATCGCCAGCTGCTTTGTCGCCCAGCAGGCTGGAGAGGGTGTCGATACGCTGGTTGAGGTTGGCGAGAGTAGGCGCGGTATTCATTACCTCCACCTTGACCCCGGCACGGCGCAGCTGATCCAGGGTTGGGGCCGGGCCCATCTCATCGCTGCCCACCAGTCGGGTGGGGGAGAGGCTCAGGATCCCTTCGGCGGCCAGCGCCCGGTGATAACCCACCTTGGGCAACCCTTTTGGCAAGGGGCTGCTGACATCGGTGGCGATCAGGCTCGATTCACCGCCAAGGGCCAGAATGAGTTCTGTGGTGGCGGGGCCGATACTGACGATACGCTCTTTCTGTCCGTCGGCGGCAACGGCAGAGAAGGGGGACAGTGAACTGCAGAGCAGGGTGATGGCGAGGGCAAGACGACGGCCCATGCTAACCTCCGAAGGGGTGAATGAAACGGGTGTGCCGCCGAGAATATCAAGGCTTTGGAAAAAATGCACTGATAATGATAGCAATTATCAATTGCATTGATTCCAGTGCTTTATTAGAGTAGCCGCCATGATAAACAGCGGGACAAGATGGTCCCGCAGAGGGAGAAAACATGAGCATTGCACAACGCATTCACGCGCTGCTGGAGCAGGATCCCGGCGCTCATCCGTCCACCCTGGCGGCCCAGCTTGCCATCAGCGAATGGGAGGTGGTTCGCCATCTGCCCGCAGAGCTGGTGACCCTGTTGCCCGCCGATCGCGCACAAGCTCTGCTGGAAGATCTGGCCAACTGGGGTCCGGTGACCACCATCGTCGAATCAGAAGGATCCATCTTCGAGGTAAAAGCCCCCTTCCCGAAAGGCAAGGACGCACGCGGTTACTACAACCTGATGGGCCGCGACGGTGAGTTGCATGGTCACCTCAAACTCGACAACGTGGCGGGGATTGCGCTGGTCAGCAAGCTGTTCATGGGCAAGGAGGGGCACTCCTTCCAGTTCTTCGGTCACACCGGCCGCTGCATTTTCAAGGTCTATCTGGGTCGCGACGAGAAACGCCAGCTGCTGGCCGATCAGGTCACCCGTTTTATGGCGCTGCGCCACAACTCTCAAGAGGAAGTCAAAGCATGAGTGAACGTCAGGAGCGTCTGCAGAACCGCCTGCAACCGGAGATCCGCGAGTTTCGCGACAGCTGCCGTACCCTGCAGCTCGCCACCGTCGATGGCGAAGGCAATCCCAACGCCAGCTATGCCCCGTTCGTGTTGCAGGAAGATGGCTACTATGTGCTGATCTCCGAGATCGCCCGCCACGCCCGCAACCTGCAACAGGTGCCCCGGGTATCCCTGATGCTGATCGAGGATGAGAGCGGTGCCCGCGAGCTGTTTGCCCGCAAGCGCTTGACCTTCGATGCGGTGGCTGAAGTCGTTGCCCGTGATGACGCTCGCTGGAGCAAGGCAGTTGCGGCGCTGGAGGGGCGTTTTGGCGAGATCATCAAGGGTCTCTCCAACCTCAAGGATTTCAAACTGTTCCGCCTCAAGCCGGAGCAGGGGCTGTTCGTCAAGGGCTTCGGTCAGGCGTTCGCGGTCTCCGGTGACGAGCTGGTGGATTTCGTCCATCTGGTGGAAGGGCATAAGCGCATCGACACCGGTGCCGAGCTCACCAGCCCGGCCGATGCGCCGGTCTGACGATCCCTGTCGACCACGACAGCCGTTATAACAAAACGGGCAGCCAATTGGCTGCCCATTTTTATTGCGTTATCTCATCCGGCCTGTTCAATCCTGCCAGGAGATCTTGTTGGGAAAAGCGCGACGATCGGCGTCGGTGGCCGTTTCGTTGCACTCTCCCCGCACCTTCCAGGAGGTCTGGCTCAGCACTATGTAGCCCTGGCGGCAATACTGCTTGGTCGCCAGGGTCTCGGTCAGCAGGTTCTCCTGCAAGGCTTCCCGCTGTTCCAGCAATCGTTGACTCTGAGCCGCCGAGAGGCCGCGCGGCAAGGTGTCGTTGGGCGCGGCTTCAAAGGTGAAACGCTTGCTTCCCTCCTCGTTGATGTGGGTCAGAAACAGGGGTTCCGGCCCGTCATACTTCTGTCCGGGCAAGCTGGAGCAGGCCGACAGTAGGGGAACAATCAACAACAGGGTGGCAGACAACAGGCGCACGACAGACTCCAGTGAGAAACGAAGCGAGGCTCGCAGATTAGCACGGCTGCAGGGCGGGTGTGACTGCCAGCAGCTCGTCGGTGGTGAGCAGGGTGACACTGCGCCCCTCCGGCAGACTGAGGTGGCGCCACATCCAGTGATGGTGCTCGGTGATCTGGGCCGCACTCAGGTGGGGGCGATCAGCGGTGGTGTGACCATCGTTTAATACCAGCACCTCGTACCCATGGGAGGCGGCACTGCGCACCGTGGTGTCGACGCAGAAATCGGTGGCGCAGCCACAGAGGATCAGTCGATCGACCGGCTGCTCGGCCAGTAGGAAGGCGAGCTCGGTGTCGAGAAAGCTGTCACAGGCCGTTTTGCGCACCCGGCTCTCTCCCTTGGCCGGTTGCAGCGCACTGTGCAACTGCCAACCCGGGGTGCCGGGTTCCAGTTCGGTACCGGGGGGCGAGTCATGCTGGATATAGATGACTCGTCCCTGTTGTTGCCTGACATGGGCCGCAGCCCGATTGATATTGGCCAGCACCTGCTCCTGGCGGTAACGGGGCTCGTTGAACAAGCCTTGCTGCACATCGATGATCAGTAACACATCCATATTTTACCCGCCGTTTCCTGGAAGATTAGGGTTGCAGCCACTGGCTGCAGTCACGACTGCGGGATTGATGCAGCGCGCCCATATCTTGCTTCATCTCGTCACTGTTTTGCCAGCGCTTAGGCAGCGGCATGATGGTTACCTGCACATCGTCTGCGGGATCTGCAACAGAGGTCTCATCTGTACGGGGCACGACCAGCGCTACCTTGAGGGCAGGATTGCGGCTGGCGATGCGACTGGCGAGTCCAAGCCCCCCCTCGACGTGGAAATTGCCGGCGATATGCATGATCTGCTGGCCCGGGTGCTTGGCGAGATAATCCACCATGCTCTCGGCCATGGTGTCATCCCAGCTGGTCTGGGCGGCGAAGCGGCGGGCGTTGCTGTCGGCATCGCCGTGGTGCATGGAGGCCATAAATTTCTGGCGATAGGGATCATCCCCCAGCGTCAATTGGCGGGCCAGCTGGCTGCGGCGCGACGCGGGCAGTTTGTCGAGCCACTCAGCCCCCTCCTGACCGACACAGCTCACCAGCGGTTTGGGGGCGTTGGCGGCGATCACCGGCATCTGGTGAGCCTTGGCAAACTCCACCAGCGGACGGTAGTCGCTTGGATAGTTGGGCCAGGCGTTGCCTTCGCGGATCAAGGCCGCTTCACCAATCTGGTTCGCCAGATAGGCATCCAGCGTCTTCTGATCGGCGCGGCTGAACTGCTCCATGGAGAGGGCCAATGGCCGCCCGTGCTGCTGGCCAGTGGTGTAAAGCCCGCTCAGCAGGCGCGATTGCAACAGATGCACGGCGGGATGGCTGTGCAGCTCACCCACCAGAATGATGTCGGCGTCGGCAATGCGCGCGATTGCCTGCTCTAGCGTTAGGTCTGCTTCTCTTTCGCCGCTTAGCCGGTAGTCATAGAGCGTCTGCAACTGTGATGACTGGGTCGGTTGGGTGGGGGTGGCACAGGCTGCCAGTAGCAGCGGCAGGGCGAGCAGGGGAAGTCGTCTAATCATGGGATCTCACGGCTGATATGCCCGGATGCCGGTGCATCTCGGGGGGCGAATAGAGAATAAGGGCAACACAGGGCGACAGTGTAAAACCAATTTGGTTCAAAACAAATGAGAATGATTTCGCTTCTTGTTGATCTTTGTCGAGAGCCGGGTAATATGCGGCCTGTTTGATAACAGTTCTCAATAAGGATTCGCTGTGACCCATCATAACGCACTCTCTCTGGTTGCCCTCGCCGTGGCGGCCGGTCTCTCTTCCCAGGTCTTTGCTGCCACTCATAAGGCGGATGAAGTCGTGGTCGTCAGCGGCTCACGGATGGAGCAAAAACTGGAAGATGTCTCCGGCCCCATCTCGGTGATCACCGCCAAGCAGATTGAAGAGCAGGTCGTCACCAACGTCGCCGACCTGTTCCGCTACGAACCCGGTGTGACCGTGCTCGGCGGTCAGGGGGATGCGCAGACCTTCATCATCCGCGGCATGGGAGAAAACCGGGTCAAGGTGGTGCGCGACGGTGTGCGCCAGAACGATGCTTACAGCAAGGGCGGTGTTGGCCAGAGCTACTTTGATACCGACATGATCAAGCAGGTAGAAGTGGCCAAGGGGCCTGCGTCTGCCGCCTACGGCTCCGATGCGCTGGGTGGCGTAATTGCCATCACCACCAAGGATGCCAGCGACTTCCTCAAGGGCAAGGACAGCTATCTGGATGTGACCAGCGGTTACGCCTCCAGCAGCCACCAGAAGATGGCGGGATTTACCGGCGCCCTGCGCACCGGCGAAGTGGAGAACCTGCTGCGCTACACCTGGCGCGATGGCGGTGTGACCCAGAATTTCGACTCCACCAAAAACGACTTCGATATCGGTACCCACGCCCTGCTGCTCAAGAGCAAGTGGAACCTCTCCGATGAGCAGTTCCTCAAGCTGACCGTTGACTACCTGACCGATGGCGAGGAGCCGGATGCGGTCAAGCTCAACAAGGTCGGTACCGGCACCGCCCGTGTCTTTGATCAGCCCATCACCGACAAGCAGACCGACAACCTCTCTGTGGTGCTGGATCACGGCATCGCGCTGAATCAAGGTTGGGCTGATCGGATGGATAGCAAGGTCTACTTCGCCCGCACCAAGCAGACACTGGATCAGTACGCCTCATCCAAGTATCCGGTTAACCCCGGCAACCCCTATGTGACCAAAAACTCGCTGGATCACAACGTGTTCGATCAGAAGAACATCGGCGCCCAGCTGCAGTTCCACAAGGCGGTCGCCAACCACCGCCTGGCCTGGGGGGCTGAATACGAGCACACCGACAACGAACGTACCCGTTACAAGGGGCCGACGACTCCCGGTGATTTTGTCGGCTACAACGAGCTGAGTTTCCCGGCTACCACCAGCGAGCGCAGCGCCCTGTGGGCCTTTGACGAGATCAAGTTTGGCGAGCGCTGGGTGCTGACCCCGGGAGCCCGTTATGACTACTACCGGATGACCCCGGACAACGATCCGGCCTACACAGGCGACAAGCTGCACAAGTTCTCGGAAGGGGAGTTGTCACCCAAGCTGGGTCTGGTGTTCAAGGCCCACGAGGCGGCCAACCTGTTCGCCCAGTACAGCCACGGTTTCAAGGCCCCCATGTATGACAGCGCCTTCTCCACCCTGAACCATCAGGCGTACGGCTATCGCATCGAGCCCAACCCGAACCTCAATCCGGAGAGCAGCGACGGCATCGATCTCGGCGTACGTGGCAGCAGCAACGGCTTCAGCTATGAAGTGGCCAGCTTCTACAACAAGTTTGAAGACTTCATCGAGATGGTGGAAGTGGGCAAAGAGGGGCGCACCGCCGTCTACCAGTACCAGAACCTGAGCAAGGCGACCACCAAAGGGGTCGAAGCCAAGGCGGATTACTGGCTCAACGATATCGTTAATGTCTGGGGCAACCTCGCCTACATCGAAGGCAAGGATGGGGATGGCAACTACATCAACAGCCTGAGCCCGCTGAACGGCTCCGTCGGTGTGCGTCTGGAACAGTCCCAATGGAACTTCAACACCGCGCTGCGCTTTGCTGACGACATGGACAAAGTCCGTAAAGATAGCAAAGGCAAGGATTACGTGAAGAGCGCCGGTTGGGGTGTGGTGGATATGTACGCCCAGTTCAACCCGATGACCGACCTGCAGCTCAACGTCGGGGTCTTCAACCTGTTTGACAAGGAGTACACCAGCTACGAGCGCATCGCTGGTCGTGCCGAGGGCTCCGATAACAGCATGATGACCGAACCGGGCCGCAACGTGAGTGCACGGGTCAAATACGTATTCTAAAGAGCAAACAACAGACGCAGATGATCAAAGGGGCTTCGGCCCCTTTTTTGTGGCCGCCATGTTGTGACGATGGCGCAGAGCAGATGTTTGCCTAAAAAAGAAACCCGCCATGGGCGGGTGGAAGGATTGCAACACTAACCAGGAGGAGGTGTTATCAAGTAGACCCCGCCTCTTCGGTAATAGTTCAATTTTATTGAAGTTTTTTCGTTTTCTGCGCAGGGTTTCCATCGGGATCTGCGGGGGCGGATGGGTTATCATTCTGCTCCCGTCATCCGGTTGCAGAGGATCTATGCCCGCGTTTTCCTGGTTAGCGCTCTTTTTCGGCGCCTTCTATTTTGTCTACGGCGCTTACTTGCCGTTCTGGTCGCTCTGGCTGGAGGGGGTGGGCGTCAGCGCCGAGATGATTGGTCTGCTGCTGGGGGCGGGGATGGCGATCCGCTTTGCCGGCAACCTGATGGTAATGGGGCAGATCAAGGGGGCGGGCCATCTGCTGCCGGTTACCCGGTTGCTCTCCCTGCTCAGTCTGCTGGCGTTTCTCGGCTTCTATCTCAGTCATAACCTCTGGTGGCTGGTGGGCTTGACCCTGCTGGCGAACTTTATCTATCCGACCCTGATGCCGGTGGGGGAGGCGCTGGCAACCCGCATGGTGGTACAGGCTCACCTCGATTACGGCAAGGTGCGGCTGTGCGGTTCGTTTGCCTTTATCGTCGCCTCGACCCTGGTGGGGGCGCTGGTGGGCAATTTCGGTAGTGAGTGGATTTTGCACACCATGGTGGCGGGGCTGGTGCTGATGCTGCTGCTCAGCTGGCTGCCGCTCTATCCGGCGCCACAGGATAGTCAGGGCGAGCGGGCCAAAGCATCCTTGCTGGCAACCCTGCGCAGCGCGCCGGTGCGCCGCTTCCTGCTTTTGACAGCTCTGCTGCAGGGGAGCCATGCCGCCTATTACGGCTTCAGCGCCATCTACTGGAAGGCGCAAGGGTATAGCGGCACCATCATCGGCTATCTCTGGGCGCTCGGGGTGGTGGCGGAGATTTGCATGTTCGCCGCTGACAAGCGCTTCTTGCAGCGCTTTGGCGCCCAGAGTCTCTTTATCGCCGGTGCCATCGGTTGTGTGGTGCGCTGGGTATTGCTGGGTGCCTCGACCGAGTTGTGGGTGCTGGTGCTGGGGCAATTGCTCCACTCGGTGACGTTCGGTATGAGTCATCTGGGGGCGGTGCGTTTCATGACTCGCCAGCTGCCTGCCGAGCAGTTGATCCCGACCCAGGCGCTCTATGCGGCCCTTGGCCTCGGCATGACGGTGGCGGCCCTGATGGCACTTTGCGGCGTGCTATTCGAGCCTCTCGGCGGCGGCATCTTCTTCCTGATGGTGCTGGTGGTCTTGCCGGTGTTCTTCCTGCGGCTGCGACACTCAACCGTTACCGCGTGAGCAGGGATTGAACTGCTCAAGGGGGCAGGGAGTGCGCCTCTTGATGCATGACTTTTTCGGCCAGTCTCTCTAGACTGGCCGAACCTGCACACAAATTATCAACATGGACAAGGGGTTGCAGATGCACCAGGGATGGTTGCTGATCGGATTGTCGCTCTCCTATCTGGGGCTGCTGTTTCTGATTGCCTTCGTGGCGGACAAACACAAGCGGCATCGCATGAAGGGGCAGCCCCTGCTCTACAGCCTGTCGCTGGCGGTCTACTGTACCTCCTGGACCTTCTTCGGGACCGTGGGGCAGGCGAGTGAATCGCCCTGGTCGCCGGTGCCCATCTATCTCGGCCCCATGCTGGTTTTTCTGTTTGGCTGGCGGCTGCTGGCGCGCCTCATTCTGGTGGCCAAGCGGGAACACATCACCTCCATCGCCGACTTCATCGCCGCCCGTTACGGCAAGTCCCAGCGGCTCGCCATGCTCATCGCTCTTATCGCCATCATGGGGATCCTTCCTTACCTGGTGTTGCAGCTCAAAGCGATCGTGACCGGGCTCGATCTGCTGATGGTCAACAGCGCCGGGACGGGGCACGCCAGCGCCATATCGGGCAATACCGCAGAACTGGCGCTCGGGGTCGCCATGCTGCTGGCGTTGTTCAGCATCCTGTTCGGTACCCGTCATCTCGATGCCACCGAGCATCACAGGGGGATGGTGGTGGCCATCGCTTTCGAGTCGGTGGTCAAATTGCTGGCCTTTATCGCGGTGGGGGGCTTCGCCCTCTGGCTGATCCTGAGCAAACCGGGCGAGGCTCACGAACAGGTGACCCGCGACTTCTTTGCGCAGGTGGTGGCGGTGAGCCCAGGCAACCTGCTGGAGCTGGCTATCTACACGATACTGGCGATGTGCGCGGTCATCTGCCTGCCGCGCCAGTTTCATGTGACTGTGGTGGAGAATAATCAGGGGCAGGATTTGCACTGGGCGCGCTGGATCTTCCCGCTCTACCTGTTCGTGATGGGGCTTTTTATCTGGCCGCTGGCACTGGCGGGCAAGCAGTGGGTGGGGGCGGACATGGCCTCCGATACCTATGTGATCAGTCTGCCGATGGCCCTCGGGTTCGATGGCATGGCGATGCTGGCGTTTCTCGGCGGCACCTCGGCGGCCACCGGCATGGTGATCGTCTGCACCATCGCGCTGGCGATCATGGTGAGCAACGATCTGGTGCTGCCGGTGCTGCTGCGCCGCTTCTGGCGGCAGGGGCGCGACGAGCGGTTGGTGCGGCTGCTGCTGCAGGTGCGCCGTGGCGCCATCCTGCTGATCTTGCTGGCGGCCTGGGGGCTCTACCTCTGGCTCGGTGATCTCACCAGCTTGTCGCGCATCGGTTACCTCTCCTTTGGCGCGGTGGCCCAGTTTGCGCCCGCCCTGCTGCTCGGTCTCTATTGGCGGCACGGCAATCGCAAGGGGGTTTATCTTGGGTTGAGCCTCGGGGTGAGCCTCTGGTTCATTACCCTGCTGGTGGAGAGCGGGCTGCTGGCCGGCTCGCCACTGGAGGCGTTGCTGGCGCCACCCGACTGGCCTGCGTTTCGCGATCTCAGCCTCGGGGCCTGGTGCATCTTCCTGAGCCTGCTCTTCAACCTGCTCGGCTATGTGGCAGGCTCGCTGCTGTCGCGCCCTGCGGTGAGCGAGCGGTTACAGGCGGCCAACTTCGTCGGCAAGCCGAGTCGCGATACTACTGCGCTCTATCAGGCGCGGGTCTCGGTGAAGGAGCTGGAGATGCTGGCCGCCCGCTTCGTCGGGTCGAGCCGGGTAAAGCGTGCCTTTGGGCGCTTCGCCGGTGAGCATGGCGGCACGCTGGCGCCGCAGATGCAGGCGTCGGCCGAGCTGATTGCTCATACCGAGCGGCTGCTGGCCGGGGTGTTTGGCACCTCGTCGGCGAGGCTGGTGCTCGCCTCTGCCCTGCAGGGGCGCAACATGCAGCTCGAGGAGATCGCCACCATCGTCGATGAGGCCTCCGACGTGTTTCGCTTCAACCGTGGCTTGCTGCAAGGGGCGATCGAGCATATCGGGCAGGGGATCTCGGTGGTGGATCGGGAGCTCAAGTTGGTGGCGTGGAACCGGCGCTACATCGAGCTGTTCCACTATCCGCCCGGGCTTATCCAGGCGGGGCGCCCCATCGAGGAGATCATCCGCTACAACGCCCGCCAGGGGCTCTGTGGTCCCGGTGATATCGAGGGACAAGTGGCTCGCCGAGTGGCCTTTATGCAGCAGGGCAGTGCCCATATCTCGGCGCGGGAGCGTCCCGATGGCCGGGTGATCGAGATGCAGGGCAATCCCATGCCGGCCGGTGGTTTCGTCATGACCTTCACCGATATCACGCCGTTTCGTGATGCCGAACGGGTGCTGCGAGAAGCCAACGAACATCTGGAGGCGCGGGTCGCCGAGCGTACCCGCGAGCTCTCCGAACTCAACCGCCAGCTGTTGCTGGTCAACCAGCAGGTGGAGCGGGCCAATCAATCCAAGAGCCGTTTTCTGGCGGCGGTCAGCCACGATCTGACCCAGCCCCTCAACGCGGCCAAGCTCTTTACCTCCTCCCTGCTGGAGATGCTGCCGGCCGAAGAGGAGCCTGCCCGGATCGCCCGTCATATCGACGATGCGCTGGGAGCGACCGAAGACCTCATCAGCGATCTGCTCGATATCTCCCGGCTGGAGGCGGGCAAGTTCAAAGCCAAGAAACTCGACTTCGCCCTGCACGATCTGTTCGACAACCTGAAGGCGGAGTTCGGCGTGCTGGCGCAGGCGGGGGGGATCCACTTCTCGGTGGTGGAGAGCAAGCTGGCGGTGCACAGCGATGTGCGCCTGCTGCGGCGGGTGCTGCAGAACTTTCTCACCAATGCGTTTCGCTACAACCCGGGCGGCCGGGTGCTGCTCGGCTGTCGCAGGCTGGGGAGCAAGATCCGCATCGAGGTGTGGGACAACGGCCCCGGCATTCCGCAAGACAAGCAGGAGGCTATCTTCGATGAGTTCTCCCGCCTCGATCACTCCCGCACTGCCAGGGAGCAGGGGCTGGGTCTGGGGCTCGCCATTGCCCGCGGCATCTCGCTGGTGCTGGGTCATCAGCTCACATTGCAGAGCTGGCCAGGCAAGGGATCGGTCTTTGCGGTGACCCTCAATCTGGCCACCCGGCCGGTGGTGGCCCATCCGGTCGCCGCGCCCGCTCTGCGTGACAGCCAGCTGGAGGGGGTCAGGGTGCTCTGCATCGACAACGAGCGCGATATTCTGGCGGCGATGAGTTCGCTGCTTGGCCGTTGGGGCTGTGACGTGCGCTGCGCTGTCGATCTGGCCGAAGCCGAGGCGCTGGTGGCAGACGGGTTTGTGCCGAGACTGGTGCTTTCTGACTACCACCTTGACGACGGCAAGACCGGGTTGGAGGCGCTGGCTGCCCTGCAGCGGGTGTGTGGCGACGAGCTGGGAGGGATCATCATCAGTGCCGATCGCAAGAGCGAGTTGCAGGTGCAGATCCGCGAGCGGGGGTATGGCTACATCAGCAAACCGGTCAAACCGCTCAAACTGCGGGCCCTGATGAACAGCCTGCTGCTGCGCTAGCGACAGGCCGTGAACAGGCTCACAAAATCGTGCAAATAACGCGGCGGTCATCGCCATGATGGCATGCCGCCCATCAAGGTATATTGGCGAAGATCCTCTCATTTTTCAGTGTAATAGCGGCAGATGGCCGCGCAGAGATATCGCTGTCTGCAAACGCAGACAGTGGCACACCGGATCGGCTCAATCTATAGTCTGGATGCGATTATTTTCATCGCGAATGAAGTAGCTAAAGGGCAAACCGATCGCAAGGTCGGGACGCAAAGCTTCCGGTCCAGGGATGAGCCGTACTTGAGATAGCGGGGCCACCACAGGTTGTTGTGTACCTTTGCCAAGAGGCCGCACAGCTGTCTGCGTTACCTGTCAGGGCGTCGCCCTTTTCGTTGCCAACATAACGAAATAGGGAAATATAAAAAATGCCAAGTCCAAAGCCTACCATGCTGGCCCTTGCGGTTGGTCTATGTTGCGCCTCGTCCGCCTATGCCGCTGCGCCCGGCAAGCCGACTATCGGCTGGGGTTCCACCAAGTTTGCCATTGTCGAAGTGAGTCAGTCTGCCACCTCCTATAACGAGCTGGTCAAGGTGAAGGATGGTGCCGATGTAGAGGTGAACTGGAACCTCTGGAGCGGTGATCTGGGTCAGAGTGCCAAGGTGCTGCTCAACGGCAAAGAGGTGTGGTCCGGTCCCTCTGCCGCCGCGGGCAGCGCCAAATTTAAGGTGAAACAGGGCGGGCGTTACCAGATGCAGGTGGCGCTGTGCAACGCCGATGGCTGCACCCTTTCCGATCCGAAAGAGATAGTGGTCGCCGATACCGACGGCAGCCATCTGGCACCGCTCAAGGCACCGCTGCAGGAGAACAACAAGCCCTACGCCAACAAGTCCGGCAAGGTGGTGGGGACTTACTACGTGGAGTGGGGCGTCTATGGCCGCAAGTTTACGGTCGACAAGATCCCGGCTCAGAACCTGACCCATATCCTCTATGGTTTCACCCCCATCTGTGGCGGAGATGGCATCAACGACAGCCTCAAGGAGATCGAGAACGGCAACAGCTTCCAGGCGCTGCAGCGTGCCTGTGCCGGCCGGGCTGACTTCAAGGTTGCGATCCACGATCCCTGGGCTGCGGTCCAGATGCCGCAAAGCGGCCTGACCGCCTATGACGAGCCCTACAAGGGCAACTTCGGCGCCCTGATGGCACTCAAGCAGGCCAATCCGAACCTCAAGATCCTCCCCTCGGTCGGCGGATGGACCCTCTCTGACCCCTTCTACTTCCTCGGTGACAAAACCAAGCGCGATGTGTTTGTCGGCTCGGTGAAAGAGTTCCTGCAGACCTGGAAATTCTTCGACGGTGTGGATATCGACTGGGAGTATCCGGGCGGACAGGGCGCCAACCCGAAACTGGGCAGCCCGAGCGATGGTGCCACCTATGTGACCCTGATGAAGGAGTTGCGCACCATGCTCGACGAGCTGGAGGCACAGACTGGCCGCAAGTATGAGCTCACCTCCGCCATCGGGGCCGGTTACGACAAGATTGAAGATGTGGATTATCGCGCCGCTCAGCAGTACATGAGCCATATCTTTATGATGACCTACGACTACAACGGTGGCTGGAGCAATACCGAGCTGGGCCATCAGACCAACCTCTACGCGGCGAGCTGGGATCCCAAGACCAAGTACACCACCGACAAGGCGGTCAACCTGATGCTGGCGCAAGGGGTTGAGCCTGGCAAGCTGGTGGTCGGTGCCGCCATGTATGGCCGTGGCTGGACCGGGGTAAGCGGTTATCAGGGCAACAACCCCTTCACCGGCAAGGCGACCGGCAAGGTGAAAGGCACCTGGGAGGACGGGGTGGTGGATTACCGCGACATCGTCAACAACCGGATGGGGGCGGGCTGGGAGAAGGGCTACGACGAGGTGGCCGAGGCGCCCTATCTGTTCAAGGCGGCGACCGGCGATCTCATCACCTATGACAACGAGCGCTCGGTCAAGGCCAAGGGGCAGTATGTGCTGGCCAACAAGCTCGGTGGCCTCTTTTCATGGGAGATCGATGCCGACAACGGCGACATCCTCAATGCCATGCATGAAGGGCTGGGCCACGGCGAGGGGACGACTCCACCAGCCAACAAGCCGCCATTGGCCAATGCCGGCAGTGACCTCAAGGTGACCGGCCCGACCGAGGTGACGCTGGACGGCTCCGCGTCCCACGACCCGGAAAATAGCGCTCTCAGTTATAGCTGGAAGCAGATCTCCGGGCCGCAGGTTGGCTTGCTTGATGCCACTCAGGCCAAAGCCCGCGTGGTGCTGGATGCAGTGACCGCCGATATCAATCTGGTGTTCGAGCTGACGGTGACTGATGACCAGCAGTTGAGTGCCAAGGATCAGGTGGTGGTCACCAACAAGGCGCCGCAGGCCAATCAGGCGCCGGTGGTGAGTGTACCTGCCACGGCCTCTGTGGAGGCGGGCAAGCAGGTGACCATCAAGGCGACCGCCTCCGATCCGAACGGTGATCCGTTGACTTATCAGTGGAGCGTGCCGGCAGGCATCACCGCAACGGGTCAGAACAGCGCCACCCTGGTGGTGACTGGCCCGAACGTCACCATCGACACCGGCTATGACCTGAGCGTCACTGTCTCCGACGGTGGGCTGGATGCCAGTGCGGCAACCCGTCTGACGGTTAAACCGGCCAGCAGTGGCGGTGGTTGCACGGCGACTGATCCGGATGCGGCCAACTGGCCTGCCTGGCAGGCCAGCAAGGTTTACAACGGCGGCGACAAGGTGAGCCACAACCAGCTGGTATGGCAGGCCAATTACTGGACTCAGGGCAACGAGCCAAGTCGTTCCGCGGGCCAGTGGTTACTGGTGAGCAAGGTGCAACTGGGGTGGGATGCCAATGTCGCCTACAACGGCGGCGAGCTCACTACCTATAATGGCCGTCAGTGGAAAGCCCAGTACTGGACCAAGGGTGATGAGCCTGGCAAGGCAGCGGTCTGGCAGGATGTGGGGGCAGCCAGTTGTAAATAAGCGTTGAATGGTCGCGGGGCATGCCAGTCATGCCCCGTTTTTTCTCCCCGCTTCGCCACATTCTGGCGGGTCTGCCAATCGGTTTCCCCACCCAGCTTCTCTTTTGTGTCTGCAAAGCAGCCCTTCCGGGCTAGTGATTAATGCTCTCCCCGATAGCTGGCATCTGTGCCGCCCGCAGCTCTTTGTGGTGCCGCTTGTGTTGGTACATGTCGGCATCGGCTCTGGCAAACGCGGCGGCAAAGTCGCCGCGATAGGGGGCCATCCCCATACTGCACGAGATAGTGGGGGAGGCGCTGGCCAGCATGGTGGTCAGCCTGGCCATCGCCTGTTGCAGCTCGGTCGGTGTCAGAGTGGTGAGCAGCACAAACTCATCCCCGCCGAAGCGGGCGGCAATCACCCCCTGATCGAAGTGCTGGCGTATGCCGTCTGCGATAAGGCGCAGGGCCTGATCACCCGCCAAATGGCCACTGCTGTCATTGAGCTGTTTGAGATTATCCATGTCGATCAGCAGCAGGGTGCCTTCCGGCTGCCCCTGCAGAGCGAGTTCGAATTGCTGGCGATTGGCGAGCCCGGTCAGCTGGTCGGTATTGGCCAGCTGATAGATGCGGCGGGACTGCTGATAGATGGTGATGGCGTGGCGAATATCCCGCGCCAGGATCGCCATCAGGTGGCTGTCGTAGCGGGTAAAGGCATTACGTTTGCTGCTGTCCATATTGATCATGCCGTAGAGCTGGCCATCGATATGGATCGGGGTCGCCAGCGTGGCCTGGATGGGCAGGTCGGTGCAGTTGACCAGCAACTCTCTGTCCTGTTCGGACAGGGGCATGGTGGCATTTATCTTCGACAGGTCGTTGATCAGCAGTGTTTTGTTGCAGCGCCCCTGAGTCAGCTTGTACTGAAAGGTGTGCTCCAGCGGCAGATTGATCCGCCGCAGTTTCACCAGATCCATGCCGATGGCCGCTTCATATCTCAACATACCTGTGCCCGGCAGCAGCTTGATCAGGCAGCCCATCTCGGCTCCCGGGATCAACATCACGGCTCGTCTGAGCAGATCCTCCAGAAAGGCCTCTTCGGTCTGGTATTGCGCCGAGTTGCGGGCCAGTTCGGCGGTGGTTTCGTTGATCTTGAGCGCCTCACTCAGATGCTGCCACTGGCGGTGCAGATGGTAGCGGTAGTGGCGATAGAGCCAGAAGGTGCAGATAAGGTAGCTCTGGACTAGCAAGGTGCTGGCAAGCGGTGCCCTTTGCCAGCCATTGAGGCTGTTGATAAGCCAGATCATTCCGGCCAGTGGCAATGCATAAATCGTCAAACGAACAAATTTGTCGTATCTGGATAACCGGGTGCGTGAAGGCAATTCGCTGGGCATGAAGATACCTGCTGGCCATGCAAAACGGCGATTATAAATTCATTAGTTACGATACAGATGGGTCTTTTGTCGGATATTGTTCTTACTCATTGATTTTTCTCAATTTGGTGTGATGTAGATCAAAAAAATGGTGTGAGGTATCTGGTTGGAGGTGATGAGATTAGGTCTGTATATCCGGCTGTTTTTTAAACATTAATTTCTTGAAAGTGGGTAATTGTCGGGGTTGGTAACTGGTGGGCTGGCAATGGTCCGATTTGCTTACTTATCAGAATTACCCTACAGTCAATCGGCGATTATTTATCGCCAGAAATAATGTTGTGACAAGGGCAAACCGATTGAAAAGTCGGGACGCAAAGCTTCCGGTCTAAGGGTCAAGACGACCTAGGATAGCGGGGCCACCACAGTAGAATGCAGGCTGCCTTTGCCAAGGGGGGGCCGTTTTTGTGTTACCTGTCGTGTTGCGTTGCCCTTTCGTTTTTCCAATAACGAAAAGGAAAGCAATATGCTAAGTCCAAAACCCGCACTGCTGGCCATGATGGTCGGTACCCTGCTCGCCTCCTCCGCCGCTTATGCGGCGGCTCCCGGCAAACCCGCCATCGGTTGGGGCCCCACCAAGTTTGCCATCGTCGAAGTCAGCCAGTCCGCGACTGCTTATAACGAGCTGGTCAAAGTGAAGGATGGCGCCGATGTGACCGTCACTTGGAATCTCTGGAACGGCGATATCGGCCAGAGTGCCAAGGTGCTGCTGGATGGCAAGGAAGTCTGGTCCGGTCCCTCTTCCGCCGCTGGCACCGCCACCTTCAAGGTGCACAAGGGGGGCCGCTATCAGATGCAGGTCGCGCTGTGCAACGGCGATGGTTGTACCCTGTCTGATGCCAAGGAGATCGTGGTCGCCGATACCGACGGCAGCCACCTCAAGCCGCTCAATGCGCCGTTACAGGAGAACCACAAGCCTTACGCCAACAAGTCAGGCAAGGTGGTGGGGACTTACTATGTGGAGTGGGGTGTCTATGGTCGCAAGTTCACTGTAGACAAGCTGCCGGCGCAGAACCTGACCCATATCCTCTATGGCTTCACCCCGATCTGTGGCGGGGATGGGCTCAATGACAGCCTCAAGGAGATCGAGAACGGCAACAGCTTCCAGGCGCTGCAACGGGCCTGTGCCGGTCGCGCCGATTTCAAGGTGGCGATCCATGATCCCTGGGCTGCGGTCCAGATGCCACAAAGCGGTCTGACCGCTCACGATGAACCCTACAAGGGCAACTTCGGTGCCCTGATGGCGCTCAAGCAGGCCCAGCCTGATCTCAAGATCCTCCCCTCCATCGGGGGCTGGACCCTCTCCGATCCCTTCTTCTTCATGGATGACAAGGCCAAGCGTGACGTGTTCGTCGCCTCGGTCAAAGAGTTCCTGCAGACCTGGAAATTCTTCGACGGCGTCGATATCGACTATGAATACCCGGGCGGCGACGGTGCCAACCCCAATCTGGGGGACAAGACCAAAGATGGTGAAACCTATGTGCTGATCATGAAGGATCTGCGCGCCATGCTCGACGAGCTGGAGGCCGAGACCGGTCGCACCTATCAGCTCACGTCAGCCATCGGGGCGGGTTACGACAAGATTGAGGATGTGGATTACAAGGCTGCCCAGCAGTACATGGATCACATCTTCGTGATGAGCTACGACTACAACGGTGCCTGGAGCAATACCTCCCTGGGTCATCAGGCCAACCTCTATCAGGCTACCAACGGCTCGGCCAACAAGCGCTACAACACTGATGCCGCGGTACAGCAGCTGCTAGCGCAGGGGGTCGATTCCGAGAAGCTGGTGATCGGTGCCGCCGCCTACGGTCGCGGCTGGAAAGGGGTGAGCGGATATCAGGGCAATGATCCCTTCACCGGCACCGCCACCGGCAAGATCAAGGGCACCTGGGAAGATGGCGTGCTGGACTATCGCCACATCGTCAACAGCCATATGGGCGCAGGCTGGGAGTACAACTACGACGAGACCGCCGAAGCGGCCACCCTGTTCAAGCCCTCCACCGGTGAGCTGATCACCTATGACGATGAGCGCTCGGTCAAGGCGAAAGGCCAATATGTGCTGGCCAACAAGCTGGGCGGGCTCTTCTCCTGGGAGATCGATGCCGACAATGGCGACATCCTTAACGCCATGCATGAAGGTCTCGGCCACGGTGAAGGGGTTACCCCACCAGCCAACAAGCCGCCGGTTGCCAATGCGGGCAGCGATGTGGCGGTGACCGGCCCGGCTACTCAGACGCTGGATGGATCAGCCTCCCACGATCCGGAAAAAGGCTCCCTGACCTACAGCTGGAAGCAGGTCTCCGGCCCGCAGGCCGCTCTGCTTGATGCCACTCAGGCCAAGGCCCGGGTTGTACTCGATGCAGTGTCCGCCGACATCAATCTGGTGTTCGAGCTGACGGTGACCGATGACCATCAACTGAGCGCCAAGGATCAGGTGGTGGTGACCAACAAGGCGCCGCAACCCAACCTGCCTCCGGTGGTCACTCTGCCCGCCAGTGTCAAGGTGGAAGAGGGCAAGCAGGTGACCATCACCGCCAAGGCATCCGACCCTAACGACGACGAGCTGATCTATCAATGGCAAGTGCCTGCCGGCATCACTGCCACCGGTCAGAACAGCGATACCCTGGTGGTCACCGGTCCGGCAGTGGATGTCGAAACCGGTTATGACCTCTCGGTGACCGTCTCTGATGGTTCCCTCGACGCCAGCGCGGCAACCCGTCTCACCGTTACCCCGATCAATGAAGGGGGCGAAGGTGGTGACAGTTGCGTCACTACCGATCCGGATGCCGCTAACGTCCCCGCATGGCAGGCCAGCAAGGTCTACAACGGCGGTGACAAGGTGAGCCACAACCAGTTGGTATGGCGTGCCAAGTACTGGACTCAGGGCAATGAGCCGAGCCGCACAGCCGATCAGTGGGCGCTGGAGAGCCAGGTTGAACTGGGCTGGAATGCTGCCGTTGCTTACCAGGGCGGGGCGCTGACCAACCACAACGGTCGTCAGTGGAAGGCCAAGTGGTGGACTCAGGGCAATGAGCCGGGCAAACACGACGTCTGGCAGGATGTCGGGGCGGCAAGCTGCCGTTAAGCAACACTCACTATGATGGCGGCGGGGTCTGATGAGACCCCGCCTTTTCCTGCTGAACACCTTAGTCAGAGAGCAACAATAATGAAAAAAAATCGCATTACCCTGCTGCTGGCCAGCCTGATGCTGAGCGGCCACCTGTGGGCGGCCGAGGCATACGACATCAACAAATCCTATCCGGGCGGCAGCCAGGTCAATTACAACGGCCAGGTTTTCGAGGCCAAGTGGTGGGTTAACCCGGGGCAAACGCCCGGCATGGCAGTCGCCAACGAGTGGGATACCCCGTGGAAGCTGATTGGTGAAGGGGAAGTGACCCCGCCGGACAATGGCGACGGCGATGACAAGCCCACTCCACCAACCCCGACCCCGCCGGATAATGGCACCACCCCTGTCTATATGAGTCAGGCCGAGCTGGATGCCAAAGAAAAAGCGCTGACCGACTTCCCGGCGATGGAATCTGTTAAGGCCTCCATCGCTACCCGCGACAATCTGGTCGTGGAAGCGGTGCAACCGGGCCGTGCAGACAACCCGGATAACGTCAAGTTGGTCGAAAGCCTGCTGAGCGAGAGCCAGTTCAACTACCTGTTCCCGCTGCGCGCCCCCGAGTACACCTATCGTGGCCTGCTGCAGGCGGCGGCCAAGTTCCCAGCTCTGTGCAGCAACTACAGCGATGGTCGCGATGCCGAAGCCATCTGCCGCAAGACCCTGGCGACCATGTTTGCCCACTTCGCCCAGGAGACCGGCGGCCACGAGAGCTGGCGTCCGGAGGCCGAGTGGCGTCAGGCGCTGGTCTATGTCCGTGAAATGGGTTGGACCGAAGCGATGCGTGGCGGTTACAACGCCGAGTGCAGCCCGGATGTCTGGCAGGGCCAGCAGTGGCCATGCGGCACCTTCGACAATGGCGAGTTCAAGAGCTATTTCGGCCGTGGCGCCAAGCAGCTCTCCTACAACTACAACTACGGCCCCTTCTCCGAGGCGATGTTCGGCACGGTGCGTACCCTGCTTGACAAGCCGGAGCTGGTGGCCGACAGCTGGCTCAACCTCGCCAGCGCGGTGTTCTTCTACACCTATCCGCAGCCGCCAAAGCCCTCCATGCTGCATGTCATCGACGGCACCTGGCAGCCGAACGAGCACGACAAGCAAAATGGTCTGGTGCCGGGCTTCGGGGTCACAACCCAGATCATCAACGGCGGGGTGGAGTGTGGCGGCAGTGCCGAACACGCGCAGTCCCAGAACCGCATCAACTACTACCGCGAGTTTGCCAACTACCTGGCTGTGCCGGTGCCTGCCGATGAAGTGCTCGGCTGTAAAGGCATGAAGTATTTTGATAATCAGGGATCCGGTGCGCTGCCTATCTATTGGGAACAGGACTGGAGCTATGTGGCCGAGAACCCCAACGGTGGCAAGAGCTATGCGTGTAAGCTGGTGGGTTACCAGACCCGCTTCAGCGCCTTCAAAGAGGGGGATTACAGCCGCTGCGTTCAGCACTTCTATCCCGAGCTGGTGATTGAAGACAATGGTGGCGGTACCAACCTGCCGCCGGTGGCCAATATCACCGGCCCGGCGCAGGCCGAAGGTGGCAGCAAGGTTACCCTCTCCGGCCAGCACTCCAGCGATCCGGAAGGCAAGCCGCTCACGTATGCCTGGACTATCCCGGCCGGTGCCTCCGCCCCGGCGCTGGATCAGGTCACGCTGGAGTTGACCCTGCCCAAGCCGGCCAGCGATACCAAGCTCGATATCAAGCTGACCGTGACCGATGCAGGAAACCTGAGCCGCAGTGCTAGCCATGTGCTGCTGGTGAAAGGGGAAGAGGGGGGCGTGACGCCGCCGGATGGCGACTACCCAGCATACAAGGCAGGTACTCCCTATAAAGCGGGAGAGCGGGTCAGCAATGGCGGCGCCAGCTACGAGTGCAAACCGCATCCCTTCACCGGCTGGTGTTCCGGTGCAGCTTGGGCCTATGAGCCCGGCAAGGGAACCGCATGGAGCGATGCCTGGATCAAGCTGTGATCCGGCAATGAGCCGATGCAATAAAAGATGGGGCCTGCGGGCCCCATTGTTATTTGGTGGAGTTCAGGTTTGGCCGAGGTATCGCTCTGGCCGGGACAGGACAGCACCAGGACGGTGCCGCGATAGGATGTGTATGATGTAGTTTTATTACTGTTATTGGTGAAACACTTTCACTATTCACTTGCCGTAGCGGAAGTAGTATTCACGGGTGGACGGTGCATAGGCATCTTTCTCTACAATGCCGCTCTTGGTGATTGCGCCCTTGAGGCGGAACAGGACTGCCAGATTCTCAAACATGATTTACCTCATCACTCTGTCATTTATGGTTATGGTATGTGACCTGGGTCACGGTTTGATCCTATGGCCATTCGTGAGCCAGATCAACTTTTTGTGTTGTAAATTTACGAATATTATAGAAAGGGTTTTCAAATGCAACGCTCTTTATGGAAAGGCTTTCCCCGGTTGGGGGGAGAAGCGGTTTGCCCGCCAGCAAAAGAAGCTAGCGAGCGGGCGCGTTGCAACTGTGCAGGGGTCTGCTTCGTTGCCTCTCCTTTGCCGAGGCTTGAGCCGATTTGTGACATAAAACAGAGAGATAGCGTGCTCCTTGCTGGTAAAAACAGCGAACTGCTGCAATTTTGACTAAACGAATCAATCGCGGTTATTTTAGGGTTGACAGCAAAGCGGGTGATGCCTATCATGCGCCTCCGTTGCCGGAGATAACTTCGTCAGCGCCGAGGTGAGTTGGGGTTATAGCTCAGCTGGGAGAGCGCTTGCATGGCATGCAAGAGGTCCGCGGTTCGATCCCGCGTAGCTCCACCAAATTCTCCTCGAACAATCTGGAATCCAAGGGGTTATAGCTCAGCTGGGAGAGCGCTTGCATGGCATGCAAGAGGTCCGCGGTTCGATCCCGCGTAGCTCCACCAGGTTCCTGATTGAAATGAAGTGCCCAGGGCAGTGCGGTGTGTATCACCCAAGCCGACCTTTGTGGGGTTATAGCTCAGCTGGGAGAGCGCTTGCATGGCATGCAAGAGGTCCGCGGTTCGATCCCGCGTAGCTCCACCATTATTGAGGATGAATGGCCGCCAGAACCATTCATTCAGTGCCGAATTTGGGGTTATAGCTCAGCTGGGAGAGCGCTTGCATGGCATGCAAGAGGTCCGCGGTTCGATCCCGCGTAGCTCCACCAAATTCTTGTTAAAAGAAGCCAAAAGGCCACCGCATCGCGGTGGCCTTTTTGTTTTCTCAGGCATTTATTTTCCCCATACTTCTGTGCTTTTCATGTGTAAATCCATTACTCCAACGAAAAAGCCCGCAGGGCTCGCGGGCTTTGGTTGCACTATTCAGATGCGCCAGAGGTTAACGGCGACGTCGCCAGGCCAGCGGCAGCAGGGCCAGCAGGCCGAGTCCCAGCGCACCACCGCCTGAGGAGGTGTCCGGTTTGGTGGCATTACTCTCCAGTTTGAGGTCGACGATGATGGGATCATGATCGGAGGCGCTGAAGGGGTTGTCAGACTTGAGTAGTGCATCGGTGAATTTAGCAGCGTACTCGAACTGGTTGCTTTCGAAGGCGTTGATATGCCAGTCGGAGACACCAGCCACCTTGCTGGCCAGTGCCGAGTTGGCGAGGGCATAGTCGAGGGTACCGAGTTCGCCGTCATAGCTGTAGGAGATGGCTTTCTCCTTGTTAAACTTGACGTTGAGATCGACGAAGCCATAGTTCTTGGTCGCCTCGCGCCCCATCTGCTCGTAAGGTTGTTCACCGATAAAGGTGTGGGAGGCAGATACGATCTTCCGCTCGCTGGTGGCCGGGTTGTAGTCTGTCAGTACCCGGATCGGATCTTCCTTGGCGTAGGAGTTGAAGTCCCCCACCAGCAGCACCTGGCCCGGCAGTTTGCTGACCGCTTCACCCAGTACCTTGGCGGCGGAGACTCGGAACTCGGTGCACTTGCCCTGCAGGTCGGCCGGCTCTGTCTTGCCATCGCCATTTTCATAGCAGCCTGATCCCTTGGATTTGAGGTGGTTGACTACCACAGTCAGCGGTTCTTTGCTCTTGGCAATGGTGAAGGTCTGAACCAGCGAGTCGCGTTGACCGGCAGTCTTGGCCACGCCACCTGTGATGTAGCGCTGCTCCGGCAGCTTGATGACGCTGGCATCCCCGCTGGGGGTGATCAGGGCAGAGCGGTAGATCATCGCCACCATGATGGCGTCGCCGCCGAAGAACTTGCCATCGGTGAGGGCAGTGACCGGCAGACGGACATAGGCGTAGTGTTTGCTTGTATCCTTCTGCTGTTCGTTGAGACGGGTCACCAGATTATGGAGGGCGGAGTTGTCACCAAAGCCGTTGTTCTCCATCTCCATCAGGCCGAGCAGGTCGGCGTCCATCTCGGTAATGGCGTTGGCTATTTTGGTGCGCTGCTTCTCGAAGGCAAGCAGTGTTTTGGCACCACGGTTACAACTATCTTTGTATGTTCCTTGGCAGGTGTTATTAAGATCGCCACCAATCTCTGGCGCGCTGGTGAAGTAGTTGAGCACGTTAAAGCTTGCGATCCGCAGGTTGCTGCCTGGAGTTCGAGTGGGGGCGGTCAGCTGGCGATCATCTTGCGCAGTACGCAGCAAGTTGGCGACCCCGATAGTGACATCGTTGGGTACCATCAGGCGGAAAGCGTCCTTGTTGTAGATAACAGTCCCTTCCAGACCATCTATCTGATCACCGATACGCAGATAACCCTGATCGGCATCCAGCGCCGGGAACCAGGGCAGGGCGCCATTTTGTACTTTGAAATCAGACTCGACCGCCAGTCGGTTGTTGCCATTTTTGGCGGCCAGCGCGACCGCTTCCGGGCTGCTGGCAACATGGAGCTGGGTCGGCTTGATAAGCGGCGCCTTATGGGAGAGTTCCAGGTTAGTGCGAGAGGCCTTGTAGTCGAAGCTGAAGTTGCGGGTCAGGTGAAGATCGCTGCTGCTGTCGAGCCGTACCCGCATCCCTTCGTGGCGATTGAGGGCTTGCTTCAGGCTTTCATCGTCATTGACTTTGAGTACGCTTACCGGCACGTTTTTACCCTGCCCGAGAACCTTGAGCCGGGGCGCAGTACCATCCCATTTCAGCTTGAGCTGGGTGCCGCCCAAGAACTCCTCGACCTGGGCTTCCAGGCAGAGCTCAGCTCCCGGCTTGATGTCGGCATATTTGGTTGCGAAGTCCTTGTCGCTCAGATAGACGAAGATGCCATCCGAGGTGGCCGGGTCGCCATCGCCCACCGGGTCGGTTAGATAGAAACCCTTGGTCAGACTTTGGCCCACAGTGGTAACAACACCCTTGACGCGGAAAGAGTCTGGGCTGATAGCCCCGGTGGATGTTGAGGTAGTGGCGAGCGCGCTGGCGGAGCCTGTGCCCTGAAGGGTCGGGATGGGGGTGAGTTGAGCCGGATCGGACGGGCAGACAAATGCCGCATGGGCGCCTGAGGATGCAAGTGCCAGCCCCACGGCCAGCGACAGCAGGGTACGAGTACCTTTCATAGGTGTTCCTTTTTTATTTTTGCCAGTGATTCCATAGCCTTGGCTCGTTGACCAAGGGCGCGCATTGTCACATTTCTGGCATGTGATACCAGTGAGCCAACGCACATTAAATGAATCTGGGAAGGTGCGGGAAAGCGTTTTTATGATCCCAATAACGATATGATTTTTTTGATAATTCAATCAATTTTAACCCTGTGATCATGACGCTTTCGTGGTAGGGGATAATTTTCTTTGAGAATAAAGATTGAGGGGATCTTGTCGCCTTCCTATACTGAGTTCGTTCCTCACGGAACCCAGGTAAAGGGCAAACCGGTAGTGATATCGGGACGCAATGCTTCCGGTCTTGATCCTTGATCTAGATAGCGGGGTTTCCCTGGGTGAAGGGTGATTTTTGTGGCAGGTCCATGGCCAGTTGTCTGCGCCCATCATGCAGGTTGCGATTGTTCTTTGTCTAGGTGACCAATGCCAAGACAAAACAAGGAAGATAACAATATGCAACAGCTCTTCAGACCCAGCCGGCTTGCCATGCTGGTCGCCCTTGCGGCTGCGCCCGCCTGGGCGCAGGCGGCCTATCCCGCGTATAAAGCTGGTACCGCCTACAAGGCCGGTGACATCGTCAGCAATGCCAGCGCCCTCTACGAGTGCAAGGAATTTCCCTATTCAGGCTGGTGTGGGGCATCGCCCTATCACTATGAGCCGGGCGTGGGGGTGGTCTGGGCGGATGCCTGGAAGCTCTATAGCGGTGAAGTTCCGCCACCGGCGCTCGGCGTAGCCGTCAGCTCTCCGGCTGCCGGTGCCAGCTTCAACGAAGGTGCCAGCGTGGCGCTGGCGGTGACCCTGAGCGGCCCGGTGACGGCGCTGGTTAAAGTGGAATATCTTGTCGACGGCAAGCTGGTCGCCACGGCCAGCGCCTCGCCCTGGGGCGCCAGCTGGAGTGCTGCGGGCGTTGGCGCTCACGCTCTGAAAGCGCGAGCGCTGGATAAGGATGGCAAGATACTGAGCGAGGCGAATTCGAGCTTCAGCGTTGCTGCCGTGGTCGCACCAGAGGCGCCCAAGGCGAGCATCAGCAGCCCGGCTAATGGCGCTAAGGTGACGCTGGGTCGCAGCGTGGCGGTGAACGGCAACGTCACCGATGCCAACAACGATGTGGCCAAAGTCGAGCTGTTTGTCGATGGCAAGAAGGTAGGGGAAGACAGTGCCGCCCCCTGGCAGGTCAACTGGACGCCCGATGCCAAAGGCAGTGCCGCCCTCAAGCTGGTTGCCACCGACAAGACCAATCTGAGCGGCGAGTCGGCGGCGGTGAACGTCACTGTCGAGGAGGCCGTACTGCCGCCAGATGGTGGCAACCTCTCCTGCGATATTCGTCAGATCTATCGCCCGGATGGTTATGAGTGCATGGGGGATGATCATGCACGTCGGGTCATCGGCTACTTCACCTCCTGGCGCACCGGCAAGAACGGCCTGCCCGCCTATCTGGTGAGCGATATCCCCTGGAGCAAGATCACCCACATCAACTACGCCTTCGCGGCGGTGGACGAGCAGAGCCACACCATCAAGGTGGATGACTCGGCGACCAAGATGACCTGGGATGGCGTGCCGGGGGCCGAGATGGATCCGGAGTTCGCCTATAAGGGCCACTTCAACCTGCTGTCGAAGTTCAAGAAGCTGTATCCGGACGTGAAAACCCTGATCTCGGTGGGGGGCTGGGCGGATACGCGCGGCTTCTATACCGCTACTACCAAGGGCGACTGCTCGGTCAACACCGATGGCATCAATGCGCTTGCCAGCTCGGCAGTGAGCTTTATCCGTCAGTACGGTTTTGACGGGGTCGATATCGACTACGAATACCCCACCTCGATGAAGGATGCGGGCAACCCCAACGACTTCCCGCTCTCCAACCAGTGCCGCGGCAAGCTGTTTGCCAACTACAAGGTGATGATGCAGACCCTGCGCAGCAAGCTGGATACGGCGGGCAGCGAGGATGGTCGCAAGTACATGCTGACCATCGCCTCACCGGCCTCAGCCTATCTGCTGCGTGGGATGGAGAACTTCCAGGTCACCCAGTACCTCGATTACGTCAACCTGATGACCTATGACTTCCACGGTGCCTGGAACCACTTTGTCGGCCATAACGCGGCTCTGTTTGACAACAATGCCGACCCCGAGCTCTCCCACTGGGGCGTCTATACCCAGGCCCAGTTTGGTGGCATCGGCTACCTCAACGCGGCCTGGTCTGCCCACTACTTCCGTGGTGCGCTGGCGGCGGGCAAGATCAACGTCGGTGTGCCCTATTACACCCGTGGCTGGCAGGGGGTGAGCGGTGGCAGTCACGGTCTGGGTGGCAAGGCCGCCCTGCCGAGCCAGAGCGATTGTCAGCCGGGCACCGGTGGCAGCACCATTCCGTGCGGCAACGGGGCGGTCGGCATCGACAACATCTGGCATGATCTCGACAAGAACGGCAAGGAGATCGGCGGCGGCGCAGTGCCCATGTGGCATGCCAAGAACCTGGAGCACGCGGCCAGCCTCGGCATCACCACGCTGCCGAGTTACGGCACCGCCTGGGGTCTGGATCCCAACAATCCGGCCCACGTGATGCAGGGCAAATATGTCCGCTACTACGATGACAAGGCGCAGGCCCCCTGGCTGTGGAACGAAGAGAAAAAGGTGTTCCTCTCTACTGAAGATGAAGAGTCCATGGGTCACAAGCTCGACTACATCATCAAGCGCGGTCTGGGTGGCGTGATGTTCTGGGAGATGGCGGGTGACTACGCCTACGATCCGGTGAAAAAAGAGTACGGCATGGGAGATACCCTGACTACACTTGCCTACGACAAGTTCGCCAAGGCGACCAAGTACAACACCAAGCAGAATGATCTGGCGGCACCGAGCGCCCAGCTCGACATCCAGGTCAGCCTGTATGGCTTCAAGGACGGGGACTCCAACTACCCAATCAACCCGAAACTCAAGCTGGTCAACAAGTCGACCCAGACCCTTCCGGGCGGCGCGCGCATCGAGTTTCTGGTGCCCACCTCCACCTCTGACACCATCACGGATCAGAGTGGCATGGGCCTGAAAGTGGTGGAGAGCGGTGGCAACGACAACTCGGAAGGTATTGCCAACGAGAAGGATTTCCACAAGGTCGCCATGAACCTGCCGGGTTGGCAGACTCTGGCGCCGGGGGCCGAGATTGAAGTCGCCATGACTTACTACCTGCCCGCCGCTGGCGTGCCGAGCGGTATGCGCATCATCAGCGGCAGCCAGACCATTGGTCTCAAGGCCGAGTTCCCGACCCTGCCGGAGGCCGTGCTGGGCTCGGGTGGTGGTGAGAATCCGGGTACCAGCTGCAGCAGCCAGAACGTCAATCCGGCGGCCTACAACAGTTATCCCAACTGGCCGCAAACCAGCTGGGATGGCAAGCCCAGCCATGCCAATACTGGCGATCGCATCACCCATAACAAGGTGGTGTGGCAGGCTAACTGGTGGACCAGCAGCGAGCCCAAGGCAACCGACGGTAGCTGGAAGTCCGTATGTAGCTATTGATTTTAAAATCAATGAGATAAGTGAGGCTCCGGCCTCACTTTTTTTGTCGGATTGGTCGATCTGGTTGAAAATGCGCCTGCCTTTCCTGGCGGGCTACCTCTATAATAGAGTCGATTAATAATCAGATGGATGTCAGCGTATGGCGAGTATATTGGATTCCGTTGATCAACGAACTCAACTGGTGGGTGAAAACCGCCTCGAGTTGTTGATGTTTCGTCTCGGCACCCGCCAGATGTTCGCCATCAACGTCTTCAAGGTGCGGGAAGTGGTCAAGTTGCCTCATCTCAGCAAGATGCCGGGTTCTCACCACAATATCAGCGGGGTCGCCAATATCCGCGGCACCTCGATCCCGGTGATCAACCTGCGCAGCGCCATCGGCATGCGTCCCATGCCCATCGACAGTGAATCCAACCTCATCATCACCGAGTACAACCGCACCATTCAGGGCTTTCTGGTGGGGCAGGTGGCCAACATCGTCAACATGACCTGGAAGGATATCCTGCCGCCGCCGCGCTCGGCCGGGCGCGCCAACTATCTCACCGCCATCACCCGCATCCCGGATGAGGGGGTCGATCAGATCGTCGAGATTATCGACGTGGAGAAGGTGTTGGCGGAGATCATCACCTATGATATCCGGATCTCCGAAGAGGTGCTGGATCGGGAGATCCTGCCGGAGATGCATGGCCGTAAGGTCTTGATAGTCGATGACTCCAGCACCGCCCGCAATCTGGTGCGCGAGACCCTGGGTCAGCTTGGGCTCGAGGTGATCGAGTGTCAGGATGGTTTGCAGGCGCTGACCCTGCTCAAGGGGTGGTGCGATGCTGGCAAGAAGGTGACCGACGAGATCCTGCTGATGATCACCGATGCGGAAATGCCGGAGATGGACGGCTACCGCCTGACCCACGAGGTGCGCAGCGATCCGCGCATGTCCGATCTCTTTATCACCCTCAACACCTCCCTGAGCGGCAACTTCAACGAAGCCATGGTCAAGAAGGTGGGGTGCGACCGCTTTATCTCCAAATTCCAGCCCGACTTGCTGGTGGGCGTCACGCAGGAGCGGCTGCGTCAGGTGCTGGAAAGCTGAGAAGTTGCCTGCCGGTTATGCTAAATCAATAACAACACATCCCGCTTCGGCGGGATGTTTTGTTATGGGATATTGGTGATAGACGGCGGGCTTATTGGCTGAGCAGCGGCTCCATAAAGCGGGCGACTTTATCGCGGATTTGTGGCTGGGCCGCCGGGGTGGGATGAATACCATCGTTCATCATAAGTTCAGGGCGCAGCGCAATATCATCCATAAAGAAGGGCAGCAGCGGCAGATCGTTAGCCTGGGCCAACTCGGGAAAGATCTGTTCGAACTGGCGCAGATAGCGGGCACCGTAGTTGCGGGGCAGCTGGATCTGGGTCAACACCACACGGGTCTGCTGCTCCTTGGCGAGCGCGATCATGCTGGCCAGATTCTGGCGGGTAATGGTCGGTGCGAAGCCGCGCAGGCCGTCGTTGCCCCCCAGTTCGATCAGCAGCCAGTCCGGCTTGTGCTCCTTCAGCAGAGCGGGCAGACGAGCCAGCGCCCCTTGTGTCGTTTCACCGCTGATGCTGGCATTGAGCAGAGTGTGTTTGCCCCCCTCTTCCTGCCATTTCTGGTTGAGCAGGGCGGGCCAGCTCTGCTCAACCTGCATCTGATAGCCGGCGCTCAGGCTGTCTCCCAGCACCAGCAGGGTCTGGGCCTGAGCCGACGAGAGCAGGCTGCCGAGGCCAACGAACAAGGCAAACAGAATACGCACCATCAATTCAACTCCCGCTATGGATTGTCATCAAGGAATTGGAACAAAGGATACAGAGCATGAGTTCAACCCCCATTATTGTCGTCAAGGGCCTCGGCAAATCGGTTCGCCTCGGCCAGGAAAGCCTCACCATCCTTGAAGGGATCGATCTGCAAGTCAATAGCGGCGAGACGGTGGCACTGGTCGGCGCCTCCGGCTCCGGCAAGTCCACCCTGCTGGGGCTGCTGGCCGGGCTCGATCTGCCGAGTCAGGGGGAGATCGAGATCCTCGGCAAATCTCTCGGTGAGCTGGATGAGGAGGGGCGGGCCCGATTGCGTGCCGAGCAGATCGGTTTTGTGTTCCAGTCGTTCCTGCTGCTCCCGACCATGACGGCGCTGGAGAATGTTATGCTGCCCGCCGAGCTGCGCGGCGAGCGTGATTGCGAACCAAGAGCTCGCGAGCTGCTGGCCGCGGTCGGGCTTGGCGAGCGGTTGCACCATCTGCCGCCACGGCTCTCCGGCGGTGAGCAGCAGCGGGTGGCCATCGCCCGTGCCTTTATGACCCGTCCAAGCCTGCTGCTGGCGGACGAGCCGACCGGCAACCTCGACAGCAAGACCGGCGAGAAGGTGATTGAGCTGCTGTTTGAACTCAATCGCAAGCACGGCACCACGCTAGTAGTGGTGACCCATGATCATCAGCTGGCCGAGCGTTGCCAGCGGCAAGTGGTTATGACGGCGGGCAGACTGGATCGCGAGGTGGCCCATGGTGTGGTGTAACGGGGTGAGCTGCGGATCAGGCTGGAGATGCAAGGGATGATGCAGTGGCGATTGGGATGGCGACTGCTTCGCCGGGAAGGTTTCAGCGGCGAACTGCGCTGGTTTGTGCTGGCGCTGGCCCTGAGCGTGGCGTGCGTCTTGAGTGTGGCATTGGTGGCGGATCGGCTCGATGCCGGACTCAAGGCATCGGGCCGCGACTTTATCGGGGCTGATCGGGTGCTGCGCACCGCGGCCACCCTGCCGGATGGCTGGCTGGCCCGAGCGAAGCAGGATGGCTTGGCGGTGCAGACCACCGTCAGCTTCAACAGCATGCTGTTTCACGGTGATGCGCTGCAGCTTGCCTCCATTCGGGCCGTGCCCGACGGTTTTCCCTTCTACGGCAAGCTCACTCTGGAACCTGCCCGCGCCCCGGTTCCCGGCGAGATCTGGCTCTCCGCCCGGGTGATGCAGCTGCTTAAGGCTAAAACGGGGGATGAGCTGGAGGTGGGCAATACGGTGCTCAAGGTGGCAGGCCTGCTTGGTGAGGAGCCGGATCAGGGCTTCAGCCCCTTCCTGCTGGCGCCGCGGGCGCTGATCCACAGTGCCGATATCGAGGCGACCGGTGCCCTGCTACCCGGCAGCCGCCAGCAGTGGCGCTATCTGTTCAAGGGGCCGCGGGAATCGCTGGCCCGTTACGAGCAATGGTTGTTGCCGCAATTGCAGGCCGGACAGAAGTGGATCAAACCGGATGACAGCGAATCCCAAGTGGGCCGCTCGCTGGCCAATGCCGAGCGTTTCTTCCGGCTTGCCTCGCTAAGCGGGGTGTTGCTGGGGGCGTTGGCGATGGGGATTGCGGTGCGCCACTTTGCCGAGCGCCAGACCAATATGGTGGCGCTGCTCAAGACCCTGGGGGCATCCCGTCGCTCGCTCTGGCAACTGATGGGAACCCTGCTGCTGTCGCTGACGCTGATCGGTGCGCTGCTGGGTCTGGTGGCGGGCACAGCCATGCAGTGGATCACCTTGCAGCTGCTGGGGGACCTGCTGCCGCCGGATCTGCCGCCCCCCTCCTGGCGACCCTTTGCGCTGGGAGTGGCGGTGGCGCTCTTTATCACCCTGCTGCTCGCTTTTGTGCCCTTCTTGCGGCTGCTGAAGGTGCCGCCGCTGCGGGTATTGCGCCGGGAGCTAGAGGCGGGGATTCCCCCCTGGCTGGCTCTGCCGGTCGGCCTGCTCGGGCTGTTTGCGCTGGTCTGGGGCTTTACCGCCGATGTACGGCTGGCGCTGGGTCTGGTGGGTGGCATGGGCTTGCTGATGGGGCTGCTGGCCCTGCTGGCGGCACTGATGTTGCGGCTGGGGGCAAGAGTGAGGGGGCCTCATGCCTTGCGGCTGGCGCTGGCCCACCTGTCGCGCGAACGCAGCAGCGGCCTGTTTCAGCTGGCGGGCTTTGCGTTGGCGCTGATGCTGTTTGGCTTGCTCTGGGCGGCCCGGGTCGATCTGCTGGATGAGTTTTCGGCCCATCTTCCCGTCGATGCGCCCAACCGTTTTCTGGTCAATGTGGCCGAGAACGAGCGGGAGGGGATCCTGAGCGAACTGGCGGCAGCCGGGGCCACCACTTCCGATTTCTATCCCATGGTGCGCGGCAGGCTGACCCATATCGCCGGTGAGGCGGTGGGCGAGGGGGCCAGCAGTGGCCGCGAGGGGGTCGATCGGGAGCTCAACTTCACTACCACGGCAACCCTGCCAATCGACAACAAGCTGGTGGCCGGGAAATGGCTTGCCGGACCCGGCGAGGTGTCGGTGGATAGCGAGCTGGCCAAGCGGCTCGATATCAAGCTGGGGGACATGCTCGCCTTTACCATCGAGGGGCGCAGCTTCGGCGCCAGGGTCACCAGTTTGCGCAGCATCAAGTGGGACAACATGCGCCCCAACTTCTACATGATTTTCTCCGAGGATCTGTTGGCACCCTTCTCCCAAACCTGGCTTGGCAGCTACCGGCTGCCCGAGGCGGGGCGAACTGCCGAGGTGGAGTTGATCCGCCGTCATCCCACGGTGAGTCTTATCGATGTGGATGACCTGATTGCGCGGCTCACTCAGGTATCGGAGCAGGTGAGCCGGGCGCTGGCGCTGATGTTGGGGCTGGTGACAGTGGCCGCGCTGCTGGTGCTGCTGACCCAGACCCAGGCCAGCATGGCCCAGCGTCGGCGCGAGCTGTTGCTGATGCGCACTCTGGGCGCCAGCAGCGATCTGCTCAGGAAGATGCTGCGCTGGGAGCTGGTGGCCAGTGGTGCGCTGGCGGGGCTCTGTGCCGCCATGGTGGTGGAGCTCTGCTCCTTTGGCCTGCAGTGGTGGTGGTTCGAGGGGCAGTGGCAGTTCCACTGGGCTATCTGGCTCGGCCTGCCGACGCTGGGGGCACTGCTGGTGACGCTGGCGGGGCAGGGGATGCAGCGCCAGCTGCTGGCTGGCACCCTGAGCGATCGGCTGCGAGGGCTGGGTCAGGGGTTGTTGTAATCCCGCCAACGCGAGCCGATGCACACAAGGTGCAATAGCGCAGCCACAATAAACAAGCAGCCCGGCCATTGGCCGGGCTGCTTGTTATGCGAGGTGCTGACGAGCGGACGCAGCGAGCGGGTGTGAGTTAGCGGGGCTCACGCAGCAGATTGGTGAGGGCGCTCGGCAGCTCGGGATAGCTGAAGTGAAAACCGGCCTGTTGCAGCCGGGCTGGTATCACCTTTTGTCCGGTCAGCAGCAGATCGGCCGCTTCCCCCATCACCAGTTGCAGCAGCGGTGCCGGGACGAAAAAGAGGTGTGGACGGTGCAACGTCGTGGCCAGGGTCTGGCTGAACTCCCGGTTACTGACCGGATGGGGCGCAGTGCCGTTGAAGATACCGCTGCACTCTTCGTGCTCCAGCAAGAACAATATGGCGCGTACCAGATCCTGCACATGGATCCAGCTCATCATCTGGCTGCCCGACCCCATGGGGCCGCCGAGTCCGAGTCGGTAGGGAGGGAGCATTTTGGGTAGCGCGCCGCCATCCATGCCAAGCACCAGCCCGATCCGCACGATACAGACCCGGGTTTGGCGGCTCTGGGCCTCCTGCGCCTGGGTCTCCCACTGCTGGCAGAGCTGGTGGGTAAACTCGTCGTTGGGGGAGCTGCACTGCTCATTGAGGGTTTCGGTACCCTGTCTGCCATACCAGCCGATGGCGGAGGCGTTGATCAGCACCTTGGGCGGCGTGCTGGATAGCTTGATGAGATCTACCAGCTGCTCGGTCAACAGCCAGCGGCTATCGCAGAGCAGCTGTTTGCGCGACTCGCTCCAGCGTCCGGCGGCGATGGGTTCACCGGCCAGATTAATCACTGCGTCCACGTCATTGAGGTCATCAAGCCGGTCGAGGTTATCCAAAACCTTGATATCGTGACCCAGCAGGGAGTAAGCGCGGCTCCCCTGCCTGCTCAATACCACGACCTCGTGATTGACCTTGAGATGGGCAACCAGCTTGCGGCCGATAAAGCCGGTCCCTCCGGTAATAAGAATCTTCATCGCTGCATGCTCCCGCTGCCGTTTGCTCAACTTTAATGGTGTGGCTTCCCTTCAACAAGTGAGAGGTTGATCGGGAGTTTTCTGTTTGACGTTTGTTAACTCTATCCTCTTCTTACGACATATTGTTGAACAATAGTTTGAATTGATTGATTTTTATTGGGTGGACATTTGTTGAACAATCGCTATTATGGCGACCCTTTTCGCCTGTCCACCGAGGCTGTCACCCATTATCCGAGCATCAAAGAGGCCGCCATGCCATTTCGTCGTTTGAAACTTCGCCAGCTTTACTCGAGGATTCTGTTGGCGCTGCTGATGGGGGGCGGGATCCTGCTGCTGGGGGTTATTGCCGTTATCTGGCAGACGGTGACGGAGATAGAGCGTGATGCCGATTCACGGTTGCAGCATGCCCGGATGATGTTTGATCGCTCCATCGGCCATGCCCGGCAGGCGGCCATCAATGTGGAGGGGATGCTTGGTCACCCCTGCAAGGAGGCGGCACAACGGCTGCGCGAAAAGGTGGCCACGGTGCCTTATGTCCGTTCCGCCAATCTGGCTGTCGGCAGCCACATCTATTGCACCTCGCTCTATGGTGACTACGATGGCCCCTTCAATCCTGACAGCTATGTGGATGGCAGGCTGCAACTGCTGCCAGGCAATGAGGTCACACCGGATCGCCCCTTGATCGTGCTGCGTCATGAAACGGACAAGGGGAGTGTGCTGATCGGTGTAGATGGCTACTACCTGCGCAATACCCTCGAGATCTCAGCCAAAAACTCACCGATGGCTCTGGTGGTGGGGAAGACAGCCCTGTTTGGCTCAGGTCAGGTCGGGGCGGCGCCCTCTACGACAGAAGAGGGCTATATTGCCCTCGCTTCGGCTGCTTTCCCCTATCAGGTCGTCACCCGGGTCACGGCGCATGACTACTGGAGCCACGCATGGCGCTACTCCAGAGATACCTTGTTCCTCTCTCCGTTGCTGGCGCTGCTGATTGGATTCGGCACCTTCAGGTTGATGGGGCGTAGCAGCTCACCAGCGGAGGAGCTCAAGCGGGCGTTGATCGAAGAGGAGTTTATCCCCTACCTGCAGCCGGTGGTCTCCGGTGAGGATGAGCAGTGGCGTGGCTGTGAGGTGCTGATGCGCTGGCAGCATCCCAAGCAGGGGATGATCTCGCCGGATCGTTTTATCCCTCTCGCGGAAGATAGCGGGTTGATCGTGCCCATGACCAGCCTGCTGATGGCTCAGGTGCGCGACCACCTCTCCCCTTATGCCCGCAAGCTGCCAGCAAAGTTTCATTTTTGCTTCAATATCAGCGCCAAGCACTTTCAGGATCTCGACCTGTTGGCTGACTGCAAGGCCTTTCTCGACGCGTTTAAGGACAATCCCGTTGATTTGGGGCTGGAGCTGACGGAGCGGGAGTTGCTGGTGGCCGATGAGACAACCGCTCAGATGTTTGCCGAATTGCGCAAACTGGGCGTGTTGATCTCTATCGATGACTTTGGCACCGGTCACTCCAGTCTGACCTATCTGCAACAGTTTCAGGTCGATGCACTCAAGATTGACCGGAGTTTTGTAGAGATGATTGGCACGGATGCACTCTCCAGCCATATCGTCGAGAACGTGATTGATCTGGCGAAGCGACTTGAATTGATCCTGATCGCGGAAGGGGTCGAGAAGCAGTCGCAGGCGGACTACCTGCGGGCGCGCCACGTTGACTATCTGCAAGGGTATCTCTATGGCCGCCCCATGCCGATGGCGCAGTTTTGCAAGACCCTGTTTGGCTGAACGGGTGAATGGGGTGCATAAAAAACCAGCGAGCACTCGCTGGTTTTTTGTTGATACCGTTTGGCTTGGGCGTTCAGAGCATGCGCTGGAGGGCGCGAGCCAGCCGCTTGACCCCCTCCTCGATGGTCGCTTCGTCGACGCAGGAGAAGCTCAGGCGCAGGGTGTTCTTGATCTCGGGGCGCACATAGAAGGGGGCGCCCGGCACGAAGGCCACCTTCTCCTTGATCGCCTCGTCAAACAGCGCCATGGCACTGATGTGGGCTGGCAGGGTCAGCCAGAGGAACATCCCCCCTTCCGGCCGGGTGTAGCTCACACCGGGCGGGCAGTGACGGGCCAGCGCAGCCTCCATGGCTGCACGCTGTCGACCATAGACCTCCTTGATCTTCTCCAGATGGGCATCCAGTGAATTGTCGGTCAGGAAGCGGTGCAGCACCTGCTGGCTGAAGGCGTTGCTGTGCAGGTCGGTGGCCTGTTTGGCAATGGTCACCTTCTTGCGCAACCAGTCAGGCACTAACATCCAGCCCAGACGGAAGGCGGGCACCACGGTCTTGGAGAAGGAGCCGAGCAGTACGGTATTGTTCGGCGCCAGCTTGGCAATCGGTGGCAGGTGTTCGCCCTCGAAGCGCAGCTCGCCGTAGGGATCATCTTCCACCATCAAAAGCTCGTGGCGCACCAGTCGCTCGGCCAGTGCCTCGCGGTTGGCACGACTATAGGAGACACCGCTCGGGTTCTGGAAGTTGGGCACGCCGTAGAGCAGCTTGGCATTGGATCCGCTTGCCAGCAGCGCATCCAGCGCCGCCAGATCCAGCCCCTCTTCTTCAAGGGTGATCGGCTTGAAGGTGGGCTGGTAGACAGAAAAGGCCTGAATAGCGCCAAGGTAACCCGGCTCTTCGATGATGAGATCCTGACCCTCGTCGATCAGCACCTTGCCAAGCAGATCCAGCGCTTGCTGGGAGCCGCTGGTGATGAGGATGTTGTCCGGATTGACCTGCATGCCGTGGCGGGCCAGATAGCGGTCGGCAATATATTGGCGCAGCGGGGCGAAGCCCTCGGTCGCCGCATATTGCAGGGCAGCAGCCCCTTGCTCGCGCAGTACATCCTGACAGGCCTGATCGATCGCCTTGACCGGAAACAGGTGGGGATTGGGCAGGCCACCAGCGAAGGAGATGATCTCTGGATTGGCGGCAACTTTGAGGATTTCACGGATAAAGGAAGGTTCAACCTTCTCGAAGCGCTGGGCAAAAAACGGCTGCATAGACAATTCTCTCGGCATGTGGGCGGTCGCTCCATTCGACCATCAGGTTATCCGTTTGTATCAGATTTCAGAAATGAGGCAATGATTGTCACAAAAATCGCCAAAAAAGGGCTGGATTGACTCTGATTCGGCGTATATTGAGCGGTTGTTCGGGGCGAAGGGGCAGGATGGAATATTTGTTGCGCGAAACACTTGCGCCTTGGGCCTATCTTGGGATAATTCGCTCCCCTGTTTTCGCGGGTCGATGAAATGCCGAGCCGCGAGCGATCCCGCCCGGGATCGAACACAAGATGTATTACCCGGATTGATGAAATAACGAGACCATTATGCCTGTGACCCAAGATGTATTTAACGAAGACGGCAAGTTCATGCGCAAGATCCGCAGCTTTGTCCGTCGCGAAGGCCGCCTGACCAAAGGGCAGGAGAAGGCCCTGGAAGAGCTCTGGCCGGTCATGGGCATCGATTTCGAGCCAAAGCCGCTCGATCTGGTCGCGCTGTTTGGCCGCGAGGCACCTGTGGTGCTGGAGATCGGCTTTGGCATGGGTGCCTCTCTGGTCGAGATGGCCAAGAATGCCCCCGAGAAGAACTTCATCGGCATTGAAGTGCACTCGCCGGGCGTGGGCGCCTGTCTGGGCACCGCTCAGGAAGCGGGCGTCACCAATCTGAAAGTGATCTGCCACGATGCGGTTGAGGTGCTGGAGCACATGATCCCGAACGGTTCACTCTCCTGCCTGCAGTTGTTCTTCCCGGACCCCTGGCACAAGAGCCGCCACCACAAGCGCCGCATCGTGCAGCCTGCGTTTGCCCAGGATATTCGCCAGAAGCTGGCCATCGGTGGCGTGTTCCACATGGCGACCGACTGGGAAAACTATGCCGAGCACATGCTGGAAGTGATGAGCGCTGCCGAAGGTTACGAGAACACCTCCACGACCGGCAACTGGGTGGAGCGCCCTGACTGGCGCCCGCTGACCAAATTTGAACAACGCGGCCATCGTCTCGGCCACGGGGTTTGGGATCTGATTTTCAAGCGTGTCAGCTAAGCTGGCACGTCAACACACCTAGCGTATCAACTAACTTGAGGAGCTATCATGGCCAATCGTAGCCGCCGCCTGCGCAAGAAACTGCGCGTCGATGAATTCCAGGAAATGGGTTTCGACATCAGTTTCAACTTCCCGGTCGGCACTGCCGAAGAGACCATCGATGCGGTAGTCGATGCGATGATCGATGAGGTTGTTGAACCCCGTAAACTGGCTTTTGCCGGCTCCGGTCACCTGGCCTGGGAAGGGATGATCTGCACCCAGCAACTGGGCAAGTGTACCGAAGAAGACCGCGCCGCCGTCAAATCCTGGCTGGAAGGCAAGGGGATGGAAGCCGTGGTCGTTACTGAGCTGTTCGACCTCTGGTACGGTGAACCGGCCTGATACAAGGCTGCCGCATCTGGCGCCTTGTTGTGGGTAACTGAAAAATCCCGCCGCTGGCGGGATTTTTGTCAGTGGTGATGGGATCTCCACCGCTGTTTTAGTCATGGAATCGCTTATTGCTTATGGTGTTGTCATCCGAATTACTGGCCAGCATCCTTGAAGAGGTGCGCCCGTTGCTGGGACAAGGCAAGGTGGCCGACTACATTCCGGCACTGGCTCAGGTACCGGCCGATCGGCTTGGTATCGCAGTCTGTACCGTCGAGGGGGAGCTGTTCACCGCCGGTGACGCTTTTGAACCCTTCTCCATCCAGAGTATCTCCAAGGCCCTGAGCCTGACCCTGGCACTCACCCTTTATCAGGAGGAGGAGATCTGGGCCCGGGTTGGCAAGGAGCCCTCCGGCCAGCCCTTCAACTCGCTGGTGCAGCTCGAGTTCGAGCAGGGGATCCCCCGCAACCCCTTTATCAATGCCGGAGCGCTGGTAGTGAGCGATCTGCTGGAGACCCGCCTCACTGCGCCCCGTCAGCGTACCCTCGAGCTGGTGCGCCGCCTTTCCGGCAATCCGGCCATCATGGCGGATCAGGTGGTCGCCCGCTCCGAATATCAGCACTCTGCCCGCAACGCCGCCATCGCCTATCTGATGAAGGCCTATGGCAACTTCGAAAACGAAGTGGACAAGGTGCTGCAAAGCTACTTCAATGCCTGTGCCATTCGCATGAGCTGCGTCGATCTGGCGCGGGCATTCATCTATCTGGCCAACCGTGGTGTGCCACTGGGCGAGAGCGTACCGCTGCTGCCAGCCCGCACCACCAAGCAGGTCAACGCCCTGCTCGCCATCTGCGGCCTTTATGATGAGGCGGGCGATTTTGCCTATCGGGTCGGCATGCCGGGCAAATCGGGGGTCGGCGGCGGTATCATCGCCCTGATCCCGGGCGAGCTCTGCGTTTGTGTCTGGTCGCCCGAGCTCAACAAAGCCGGTAACTCGCTGGCGGGCACGGCGGCGCTGGAGCTGCTGGCCGAGCGGCTGGGTCGCTCCATTTTTTAACCTTGTTCACTATGAATCGAGACATCACCATGAAACGACATCTTCGCTTCCTGCAGGCCGCGCTGGCGACCTTACTGCTCTGGTGTGCCCTGCCCGCGGTGGCAGGGGAGTTGCCACCGCTCTCGCTGGCCGATGCCAAGGCCAAACAGGCTGTCATCCTGGATACCCGCGCCAGCTACTTCTATCAGGGGTGGCCGATGGAAGGGGAGAAGCTGGGCGGTCATGTGGCGGGCGCCGAGAACCTCTCTGCCGAGTGGAAATACAGCGATGAAGAGTGGCCAAAGGCCCTCGAGATCAAGGGGCTGAAGGCCGATCATCCAGTTGCCCTCTACGGTTCGTCCCGCGAAGTGGCCGAGGTGGCCCGTCTGCTGCGCAAGCAGGGGATCAAGCAGCTGTTCGAGCTGCAAGGGTGGCAAGCCGCACCGCGCGAGTCGCTGGCACGCTGGCAGCAGCTGGTCTATACGCGCTGGTTGGCGGATCTGCAAGAGGGCAAGCCGGTTGCCGCGGCGCCCAAGGGTGACTGGAAGCTGTTTGAAGTGGATTGGGGTTCACCCAAGGCCTACCTCATCAGCCACATCCCGGGGGCCGGTTATATCGATACCAACAGCCTCGAAGAGGAGCCGCTGTGGAACAAGGTCTCTGACGAAGCGCTCAAGAAGCTGCTGCTGGATAACGGCATCCGTCACGACACCACCGTGATCCTCTATGGTCGCAACACCATGGCGGCTGCCCGTGCTGCGCACCTGATGATGTATGCGGGGGTGGAAGATGTACGCCTGCTGGACGGTGGTCTGGATGCCTGGTTTATCCAGCACCTGCGTACCGAAACCGGCCTGCCCAACAAATATGAGCCGGTGAAGGAGTTTGGCGTGGCCATTCCCGCTCACCCCGAGTACTACACCACGCTAAGTCAGGCGAAAGAGCTGCTCACGAAACCCGATAGCGCACTGGTCAGCGTGCGTACCTGGGACGAGTTTGTCGGCAACACCTCAGGTTACAGCTACATCAAGCCGAAGGGCGATATCCCGGGGGCCAAGTGGGGTCATGGTGGCGTCGATGCCAACAGCATGAGCGACTTCCACAACCCGGACGGCACCATGAAGCCGGCCCGCGAGATCCTCGCCATGTGGGACCAGTGGAACATCGAGCCGACCCAGCAGGCGGCGTTCTACTGCGGTACCGGCTGGCGAGCCTCCGAGGCTTTCTTCTACGCCTGGCTGATGGACTGGAAACAGATCAGCGTCTACGACGGCGGTTGGTATGAGTGGAGTTCCGATCCCAAGAACCCGACCGTGACCGGTGAGCGCCAGCCCGCCAAGTCATGATTGCGCGCTGGTGCTGAAAAGAAGAGGCCGGGCAGAGATGTCCGGCCTCTTTGTCTCTGTTCGCCAAGATTCCTGGCGGCTCGGCTTTACCGATGGGTTCCCGGTTGTCACTGATGTTTGATAGTGATCTCAATTTCTTGCGTCAGTTACCAAGTGATAACCGGATTGGAGTAGGCTGTGATCGACACCCTCGTGGTGAGGGTGAAAGGAGACGATTGCACCTATGAAAAAACTGATGATGATCCTGGTGTGCGCCCTGGGGCTGGTGGCATGCAGCTCCCAATACATCATGAGTACGACCGATGGCAAGATGATCACCACCGAGAGCAAGCCCAAGCTTGATGAGAGCACTGGCATGTATCGCTATTACGATCATGAAGGGCGCGAGGTAATGATCAAGAAAGATGACGTGACCCAAATCATGGAGCGCTAAGCGCTCTCTTGCCGCAAGGGCCGCTATCTGCGGCTCTTCTCTTTTTGCCGAAAAGTCGTACTGTTTTCTCTGTTGATCCCCGCACATTCGCAGCAAATTCAGCCGTGATACAGCTTCCGTTATGGTTTAACCCTTATCATCACACTCCATTTTTTATTGGAGGTGTTATGTCCTTGATGTCTATCTGGAATTCCCGTTTTTCTGCACGCAGCTTGCTGGGTGGTGTCTTGCTGGTGGTGGCGTCAGCCAGCCATGCCGGTGACGATCAGTTCACGCTGGGGCGGACTATTTTACTGGGAGCCGGTGATCATGGTGCGACAATTCCTTTGGTGATTTGCCGTCAGACCAAATATATCAAGGTGAAGGCGGAGCGTGATTTGACCCTGGATCGGGTGGTGGTGACCTATGGTGGTGATCGTACCAAGACCATTCGTTTCGATCGGGAAATGAGCAGTGATAAAGAGACCGAGTGGAAATCACTGGGCTCGCGCCGTTGTGTGAAAAAAATCGAAGTGTACGGTAATTCAGAGCGCAGCAAAGCGGGCGTAAAAGTATTTGGCCGCAAATAATTGATGCGGTTTTTCTGCGCAAACAGATGAGTTAAAAATAATGGCGAGCCGTGGCTCGCCATTATTTTTTATGGTCGGGTTCACTATTTTTTCGGCCGAAATGGCTTGATGACGGTTTCATCGCACTCGAGATACGGCCCTTCCATCAAATCGATGCAGTAGGGGATGGCGGGGAAGACGGCATCCAGACATTCGCGGATTGATTTGGGTTTGCCCGGCAGATTGACGATCAGGGTATCGTCGCGCAGTCCGGCAGTCTGGCGCGACAGAATGGCTGTCGGCACAAATTTGAGGGATTCGGCCCGCATCAGCTCGCCAAAGCCCGGCATCATGCGATCACACACCGCCTCGGTCGCTTCCGGCGTGACATCCCGCTTGGCCGGACCGGTGCCGCCTGTGGTGACGATGAGACAACACTGCTCCTCATCCGCCAGCCGGATCAGGGTCGCTTCAATCTGATCCTGCTCATCGGGGATCACCTGATAGACAGGTTCCCACTCCGAGGTCAGATAGGCGTTCAGGGTGTCGATGATGGCCTTGCCGGAGAGGTCTTCATAGATGCCCGCGCTGGCGCGATCGCTGACGGTGACGATACCGATTTTTGCCTTGCTCATGGTCTGCTCTTGAATGTCCGATAAAAGTGGCAATTAAAATAACATAATCAGTGAGATATGTTAAACCGTCAGGAGATGGCGCGGGTCGGTGAGGGAAGAATAAAGTGTCGAATGAAGCAAAATAAGGCCACCGGATTTTTATTTGCAATAAAAAACAGAAAATCACAACCTAAAATGTATAAGTGTTTTCTCTCGCCTTAATTAAAAACAATCGCTTGTTTCCAAACACAATTAAAATAGATAGACACCCTCGTAGTGACCATTGTCCGGTTTAGTCGCCAGTGGATGGATTGAACCCTTTTTAGCCGCGTCGTATATACAGATTTATATGGCTGGGACGTGATGGTGTGGTACCGCAGTGTGTTGCCAGCAATAGTCGCCAAGGAGGGCATATGGAGTTGCCTGATTTTGACACCCTGAAGGAGTTGGCTGCGAGTGAGCCCTCCCGGCTGGATGCGATTCTGGAGCAGCAGATCGACCAGTTGATGGCCCGAGCGAGCCCCGATCAGCAGCGCCGTCTGCGCGGGTTGCAGTTCAAGATTGATGGTCAGCGTCGTCTGGCGAAAAACAATCTTGATAGCTGTATCCGGATTACCAACATGATGCGGGAATCCTTTTATCTGATGCGCAGCGAAATGAGGCAGTTCAGAGAAGAGGGGGACCCTCCGTCTGAAAGCGATGGTACTGGCAAAATAATCCATCTGGCTGACTATCGACGTCGCAAATAATCTGCAATAACCCCCTTGGTTGATATTTCAGCCAAATCGGTGAGGCCATAATAAAGGGAATTGCTGGCGATCTGATTGTTATGGTTTTTAATGTTAGTCGTAATGTATTTGTAATGTGACCTGTTTTCTTCTTCTTGTAATAACTTATCAGTCAGGTTGTGATAGGGGTGGATGAATAACAGTAAAAGTTAGGCTAATATGGCCGTAATTTTTATTGCTACGACTCGAAGGGATTATGAGAAGTATCACTCCAAGACGGGTGTTGTCGCGGGAGCAACAGACTGAGATCACCCGTATTGTCGTCAAGGTGGCTCAGATGTTGGCCCAGTTCGGGGCGGAGAGCCGGATCATCGAGCAGACCACGGTGCGGCTGGGGATGGCGCTGGGGCTGGAGAGTGTCGAAATGGCCATCTCTTCCAGTGCCATCGTGCTCACCAGTCTCTATCAGGGGGGTTGCGTCACCACTACCCGGCGGGTGCGCGAACATGGCATCAATATGCAGGTGGTGTGTGAGATACAGCGGATCTGCATCATGGCGGAGAAAGAGCTGATCGGCGCCCGTGAAGTGAGCCAGCGCCTCGAAGCCATCGTCCCTTTCCATTATCACCCCTGGCTGGTGGTCCCCATGGTGGGGCTCTCATGTGGTGCCTTTAGCCTGCTGTTTGGCGGTGACTGGCCCATCTTCCTGGTGACCTGCTTCTCGTCTGCCGTGGCGATGCGGGTGCGCCAGCTGATGGCCCGCCATCACCACAGCCCGCTAATCAACTTTGCCGCCACCGGCTTTATCGCCACCTTGCTCTCCTCCAGCGCCACCTTCTTCAACTGGGGTGACCAGCCTTATCTCGCCATGGCGGCCAGCGTGCTGCTGCTGGTACCGGGCTTTCCGCTGATCAATGCGGTCTCAGATATGGTGAAGGGCTACTTCAACATGGGGCTGGCCCGCTGGGGGACTGCGACCCTGCTGACCATCAGCGCCGCCATAGGTATCATTTTGGCCATGTCGGTCACGGGGATCTGGGGGTGGAAAGTATGATGGATTTGCTCTGGCTACTGGCCAAGGATGCCTTCTGGTCCTCCATTCCGGCGGTGGGATTTGCCATGCTGTTCAACGTGCCGCCACGGATGCTGAAATATTGCGCCATGGGCGGCGCGCTGGCCCACAGCCTGCGCACCCTACTCATTCACTACGGCATGCCCATCGAGTGGGCGACGCTGGCGGCGGCAACCACGGTTGGGTTTGTCTGCGTCTACTGGTCTCGCCGTCTGCTGGCGCCGCGTCCGGTGTTCAGCGTTGCCTCCATCATTCCGATGATCCCGGGCAGTTATGCGTTCAAGACCATGATTGCGGTGGTGGAGCTCAACATCAGCGGCGTGACCATGGAGTTGATCCAGAGTGCGGTGGAGAACGGCCTCAAGGCGCTCTTTATCGTCGGGGCTCTCAGTTTCGGTTTGGCGATCCCCTCTCTGGTCGTGTACCGTAACCGCCCCATAATCTGACAGACGGTGAGAGGCCCCATGAAGATTTCCATGATTGCCGCCATGGCCCACGACAGGGTGATCGGCAAGGACAACCAGATGCCCTGGCATCTGCCTGCCGATCTGGCCCACTTCAAACGGGTGACCCTCGGCAAACCGGTATTGATGGGGCGCAAGACGTTCGAATCCATTGGTCGACCGCTGCCCGGACGGCGCAATCTGGTGATCAGCCGCAATCCCGACTATCAGGCCGAGGGCATTGAGGTGGTGGGCTCCGTCGAGGCGGCGCAGGCCCTGCTGGCCGGCAGCGCGGTGGAGGAGTTGATGGTGATCGGCGGCGGCCATCTCTACGCCGAGATGTTGCCGAGCGCGGATCGCCTCTACCTGACGCAAATCGATCTGGCAGTTGAAGGGGATACCCGCTTCCCCGTTTTTGATGATGGTCAGTGGCAGCGTGTCGACAGCGAGAGCCACCCTGCCGATGAGAAGAACCCGCACCCCTACCGATTCGAGACCTGGCAGCGCCGCTGACGGGCGAATGCTAATGGGCAAATAACAACAAGGGCATCTTCGGATGCCCTTCAGATTGCTGAAGAACCCCCTCTTTTTCAAAGAGGGGGTTCTTTTTTAACTCGGCACCACGGGGCCACTCACTCACTGACAAGCCGCCATATTGACCATCTTCGCCATGAAAAAGGCATCAAAGACCATGCTATCGCCCTAACAAGACCATCTGCCGGGGAATTCGGCGGATTCGGGCCCTTACTCCCCTTCCTGCTCTGCACCAACGCTATCTTCTTCATGTTCTGACACGCGGCGGCCAGCAGTCCTTGCATCTGCACT
>NZ_JBSTYP010000018.1:0-86486 GCF_054052405.1 Aeromonas aquatilis
CTTCACCAGACATTGAAAATCAAAAATTGTTTTTGATGTTCGATGCTGTGAGTGCCCACACAGATTGCTTGATTCAAATTGTTAAAGAGCGTCACGCTTGTCGCGCTGAGGAGCGCGTATATTACGCTTCTCGCTTCGAAAGTCAAGCGATTGTTTTCGCTTTTCTTTCGGCGCCCACTTCGCTAGGAAGCTGGCTCATCAGTCAGGCGTGTTCCGCCGTGCTGGTAGGGGCGCATTATAGGGAGCCGCGCCACGATGACAATAGTTTTTTTGAAGAAAATCACGAAAATTTCAAATTATTCAATTAGAAACAGCTTATTCAGTGTATATATACAAGGTTATCCACAATCCAGCTGTTTCACTCCCCTTTTAGCGTCATTTATATCGCCGCCAGAGCCTTTGGGAGTGCCATACTGGAGCCGATAACCTCTTCCGAGTGGACCATGGTAGCGCCAATCAGGAAAGCTGGTTACCATGGAGGTGAATACAGTGTTGCACCTTTTTTGCTTTCATTTACAAAAGGTCTTTTAAGATGAATTTATCCAAGTTTCCCGTCTATATGCAGGCCGCAATCCTTGCTCTGGTATTGGCAGTGGTTGGCTACCTGGTTGCCCAGGCCCTGCAATTCTCTTTGAAAGCGGAAGTCATTTTTGCAGCAGGTCTGGCGATTGGCGGTTTTGTGGTACCGCTGCTCCTGAAAAGAACCCCGGCTAATGCAGCCGAAGCGATCGCCAATCAGGAGGCTTGCACCTTATATGTAGGCAACCTGCCATATCGCGCCAACGAGATTGCCGTGCGCGAATTGTTTGCCGAACAGGGCCAGGTAATTTCCGTACGCCTGATGAAGGACAAGGCAACCGGCAAGCGCAGAGGATTTGGTTTCGTCGAGATGCCTGCTGCCGATGCTGCCAAGGCGATTGCCGCATTGAATGACAAAGAGTATCAGCAGCGAACCCTCAAGGTACGCGAAGCGAACGACAAACGAGACAAAGAGGAGAAGGAGGGTGGTGAAGTCGAGGCTTGATCCCTCGTCAGAACCCCACCTCTTCCAGTGATGACAGCCCCCATGCTTGCAAGGGGGCTGTCAGTTTTTGGGCCTCCCCATCCAGCCGGGTACAGTAAGCCCTGGCAATCACCTCTTCTATATGTACAGGCTGCACGGTGGCATGCCCGCCATTGCTCAGCAACCAGGCCACCCGTTTGGCAACCGCACTGCCTGAGTCGATCAGCTGGCATTGCGGCATCAGTTGCCCTATCTCTTCATTGAGTAGCGGGAAGTGGGTGCAACCGAGCACCAGCGTATCCGGCTGCTCTTCCCCTTCCAGCCAGTCGACCAATACCTCGCGCAGCAGCGCCATATTGACCGGCAGGCCCGCCAGCTTGTGTTCGGCTTCTATGACCAGCTCGGTGGTGCCCTTGAGCAGCACCCGCTTGCCGGGGGCAAACTGGGCGATCAGTTCGTGGGTATAGTCGCGGCTGACCGTGCCCGGCGTGGCCAGCAGACCGATACAACCGTTGCGAGTCTGTGCGGCGGCGGGCTTGATGGCGGGCACCACCCCCACCACGGGAATATCCAGCACCTCACGCAGGGCCGGCAGCGCTATGGTGCTGGCCGTGTTGCAGGCAATCACCACCAGATCGATATGATGACGGGCCACCATGGTGGTCACCAAGCGGGAACATGCAGTAATCAGGGCGGGCTCACTCAATTCACCATAGGGGAAGTTGGCGTTGTCGAAGCAGTAGAAATAGTTGTGTGCCGGCAGAACGCGACGGATCTCGCGGTAGATGGTCAGGCCACCCATACCGGAATCAAACACGAGAATATTGGCCACTTGAGCTCCCCTTTGGTGCAAGGCGGCGATCATACTCCCGCCTGCCGCCAATAGAAAAGGCCCTGCCAATGGCAGGGCCCCTGATTTTTCCACTTGGCCGGGTCCGGCTTAGAGTGAGTAATCCATTGTCATGTAATAAGCGCGCTCATCGGCAGGGTAACCCACCGCAGTCTGATACTCCTTATCCAGCAGGTTGTTGATCTTGCCCGATACCTTGAGCGCCGGGGTGACCTTGTAGCCGACAACCAGATTCCACACGCTGTAGCCACCCAGCTTGGTGGTGTTGGCCACGTCGTCATAGCGCTCTCCCTGATAGATCCAGCTCAACGAGCCATCAAACTGTTGCCACTGCGCCTGCGTAATCCACTTGGCCCCTTTGCGGGAGACCCGCTGCAACTGCTTGTCAGTCACCTTGTCTTTGGGATCCTTGTACTCGGCAGAGACCCTATGGCTCAACCAGCCGGTGTCGAACACCCCTTCCAGTTCGACCCCTTCAATGCGCGCCTTGCCAACGTTTTGTGGTGTCCACATACCCTGACTGTTGGGTGCCCACTGGATCATCTGTTCGAAGTCGTTGCGATAACCGGTGGCTCGCCACTCCACACCAGCAGTTTGACCATCCAGCATCAGCTCGCTGCTCTTCGACTCTTCCGGCTTCAAGTTGGGATTGCCTAACCCCGGATAGTAGAGATCATTAAAGGAGGGGGCGCGGAAACCGGTGCCGTAACGGGCACTCAGGCGGTAATCCTCCGCAAAACGCCAGCCAGCACCAGTCTGCCAGGTGTTGTGGCGCCCGTACTGTTCATTGTCATCACTGCGCCCGCTCAGCTCACCCTGCCATGTCTGGTTGTCGAATTGGGCCAGGGCATAGACCCCGGTATTGTCCCGCTCCTTGGCCCCTGCCGGATAGGGGGAGCCAGAAGAGCGCGAGCGATCGTCCAGCATGTCGCGCTGCCAGTCAGCACCGCCGCCGAGCGTCCACAGCTCGTTCAGCTTGAGGCTGTTGACCCAGTTCAGGCTGTATTGACGGGTATAGCCACGATTATTGGCCTGATCACGGCCGCTATTGTCGAGATAGTCGTAGGCATCCTGTCTGGAGAAGGCGCCGCGCAGTTCGCTCAGATAGCGATCATCGTGATAGCGCGACCCCAGCTGATAGCTCTGGTTTTCAGTCCACGTTTCGGCTCGATGCGGCGCATAGTTTGCATCAGACCCCGCATACTGGGCCACATTGCGGAACCAGCGGGTCGTACCGAACAGATCCCAGTTGCTGCCGAGCGTCTGCTGATAATCGAGCATGGCGTTGTAGCCCTGATGCCCGTGACGGTCACCATCGTTGATGCCGGGCAAGGGGTGTACGTTGTAACCCTCTTCATCATCAAAACCGCCAACCACCTTGAGCTGACCCGCCTCGCCCACCTGGCTGGCGCTACTGAAAGCAGCCTGGCGCTGTTGATGGGAACCGGCACCGATATTGAACTTGTGCTGATTGGTCCCCTTGTCGGGGCGGGTAATGATGTTGATCACCCCGCCGATGGCATCAGAACCATAAATGGTGGCGCGTGGGCCACGAATGTATTCAATGCGCTCCACCTGATTGAGCGGCAGGTTATTCAGTTCGGTCATCCCGGCGGTCAAAGAGGCACTGCGCACCCCGTCCACCAGCACCAGTGTCTGGGAAGAGGTGCCGCCACGCACCCGCAACGAGCTCATCTGGCCGCGGCCACCATTGCTGACCACTTCCACGCCGGGCAGGGTCTTGACCACATCAGTCACGGTCTGGGCTTGCAGGCGATCGATCTCGTCCCGGGTCACCACATTGACCGGGGCCAGTACGCTGGAGGCAGGTTGGGCGACGCGGGTAGCGGTCACCACCATGGTGGGATTGACGGGAATGGTCAGCTGCTGGGCAAACGCCGCCGTCGGCAACAGGGCAGCCGCCAGAAATTTCTTCGACATGAGAGATCCTTAAGTTCGCGTAAGTATCTACTTCGTGGCCGGTTTCTCTCGGCCCGAAATACGAACTCTGGCAGGTCTTCGGGCTCGGGGGCTGATAGCCTACGGCGACGGCTTCCCGCCTGACGGCAGTGCCCTGATGTCGCTTCGTTCCCCCTTACCGCTGCGCGCCAGCTCCGGATTCTCACCGGATTCCCTATTAAGCATGATGCGCCAAAGCGGGAGAATTATAGGCAGAGCAAAACCGGATGTATAGCCATCCAGATTTCTATTTTTTACCCGTTAGCGCAGCAAGCTTCTGGTGAGCCCCTTCCATCACCGACCGAACCCCCGGATGGGAAAGATGGCGCCCTGCAGAGACCAGATAATAAGAGAGGGTGATGTCAGTGAGAGTGGCAATCCGTTCTACTCCGTAGAGGCGGCCAATTTCGTCAGCCATTGCCAGCGGCGCCGGGAAGATCCCCATCCCTGCCTTGCCGAACGACTTCATCAGGGTGGAGTCATCAAACTGCCCCACCAGATGGGGATGAATGCCCTGCTGGCGATACCACTCCAGCAGCCGATCGTGGGTGGCAGACTTCTCTCCGGGGATCAGCAGCGGCAACCCCTCCAGCGAGGCGGGAAAGCCGTCCCGCACCCGCGCCGCCAGCTCGGGGCTGGCAAACAGCGCCAGCGGAGTGCGCCCCAGCTCGTGGTTGTAGCCACGTACACCACTGTCGGGAGGAAGCGGGCGATCGATCAGCACCATATCCAGCTTGTGACGGGCCAGCTCGCTGAACAACTGCTCGGCCCGCTCCTCATGACACACCAGCCGCAGCGGCGTCGCCAGCGCCATGGCGGGAGCCAGCAGCTCAAACGCCAGGGTGCGAGGTACCGAATCGGCGATCCCCACCTGCATGGTCAGCTCCTGGCTGGCGTGGCGCAAGGTGTGCTCCAGCTCGGCACCGAGCGAGAAAATCGCCCCCGCCTGCTCCTGCGCCTGCCGCCCGGCAGCGGTCAGCACCAGACGCCGCCCCACCCGGTTGAACAGCGCCACCCCGAGGGATTGCTCCAGCTCGGCGACCTGACCGCTGATGGTCTGCGGCGTTAAGTGCAGCTGTTCGGCGGCCTGCGTCACGCTGCCGCTGCGCGCCACATGCCAGAAGTAGTAGAGCTGTTTGTAGTTGAGCATGCCGTTCCTTATCAGTTTTTACCGAACAACCATCAACGAGAATCTGATTTTATCGAAACATTGCGGGCTCTAGCATGCAACCATTATCTGAACTGCCCTGCGAGCCATCATGCTGGACGTTGTTGTTCTCTTCTTTCTGTTTGGTCTGCTGGCCGGTCTGGTGCGCTCCGAGCTCAAGCTGCCGCCCGCCCTCTACGACACCCTCTCCCTCTTTCTGCTGCTGGCCATCGGCCTCAAGGGCGGCGTCGGTCTGGCCCAGCAATCCTTGCTGCCCCTGCTGCCGCAACTTGCGCTGGTGATCCTGCTCGGCGTGGTGCAGACCCTGCTCGGCTTTGCCGTGCTGCGCCTCAAGATGAACCGGGTGGATGCCGCCGCCACCGCTGCCCACTACGGCTCGGTCAGCGTCGCCACCTTTGCGGTCGGGGTGAACTGGCTGACCGAACGGGGCATCAGCTTTGAATCCCAGCTATCCATCTTCCTCGCGGTGATGGAGATCCCGGCCATTCTGGTGGGCATAGTGCTGGCCCGCGGCATCAGTCGCGAGACCCGCTGGCGCATGCTGGCCCACGAGACCTTCCTCGGCAAAGGGGTAACTCTGCTGCTGGGCGGCATGGCCATCGGCTATCTGGCCGGGCCGGATGGGATTGCCCCGCTCAAACCGCTGTTTGTCGACCTGTTCAAGGGGGCGCTGGCGCTGTTCCTGCTGGAGATGGGCCTCATCGTCGCCCGCCAGTGTCAGGATCTGCGCCGCCACGGCCTGTTCCTGCTCGGCTTCGCCCTGTTGATGCCGCTCGCCTCGGCGGGACTGGGATTGGCAGCTGGCCAGCTGATGGGGCTCTCTCTCGGCGGCCTGACCCTGCTGGCCACCCTGGCGGCCAGCGCCTCCTATATTGCCGTACCAGCCACCCTGCGCATCGCCCTGCCTCAGGCCAACCCGGGGCTGTCCCTCAGCGCCGTGCTGGGGGTCACCTTCCCGTTCAACATCATGCTGGGGATCCCGCTCTACCACAGCTGGGCCCGCCACTTCACGGAGTAGCCACATGCAGACCGAGACCCGCACCCTGCTGACCGTCATCACGGAAGCCAATCTGGAGCCGACCCTACTGCGCACCCTCACCCGCGAGGGACTGCGCGGCTACACCATTACGGATGCCCGCGGCCGGGGGGATCATGGCGAGCGCAACGCCAGCTGGAGCGAGAGCGGCAACATCCGGCTGGAGGCGATCTGCAGCCGGGAGCAGGCGGAGCGGCTGCTGGCCCATCTGCAGAGTCGCTACTACCCCGACTACGCCATGATCGCCTTTCTGCAACCGGTCGAAATCGTGCGACCCGAGAAATTCTGAGCCGGCTTGCCGGCTCTTTTTGTTTAGCAAAAGCAAACGTTTAACAGCAAGGAACCAATACACATGAACACCCCTCCGCTGATCGGCCTGGTAATGGGCTCCGACTCCGACTGGCCCGTGCTGCAGGCCGCCGCCCGCATCCTCAAGGAGCACGGCGTGCCCTACGAGGCGCAGGTGGTCTCGGCCCATCGCACCCCGGATCTGCTGTTCGAGTATGCCGCCACTGCCCGCGAGCGCGGCCTGCGCGCCATCATCGCCGGAGCCGGTGGCGCCGCCCACCTGCCGGGCATGGTCGCCGCCAAGACCACTCTTCCGGTGCTGGGGGTGCCCATCCCCTCGCGCCATCTCAAAGGGATGGACTCCCTGCTCTCCATCGTGCAGATGCCCAAGGGAGTACCGGTCGCCACCTTCGCCATCGGCGAGGCGGGGGCTGCCAACGCCGCCCTGTTTGCTGTCTCTCTGCTCTCCGTTGCACAAGACGGCGACGCCCCCCGCTACCGGCAGCAGCTCGACGACTTCCGCACCCACGAGCGAGATCGGGTGCTGGCACTGCAACTGGAGGAGCCGACATGATCCTGCCACCTGCCACCCTCGGCATGCTGGGAGGCGGCCAGCTCGGCCGCTACTTCGTGATGGCCGCCCACCGCCTTGGCTACAAGGTAGTAGTACTGGATCCCGACCCGGCCAGCATCGCCGGTGCCGCCGCCGATCACCATATTGTCGCCCCCTATGACGACACTGGGGCACTGGTCGAGCTGGCCAGCCGCTGCGATGCCATCAGCTGCGAGTTCGAAAATGTGCCCGCCGCCACCCTCGCCCTGCTCGAAAAACAAAAGCCGGTGCGCCCGGCCGCCAGCGCGGTCCGCATCTGTCAGGATCGGCGCGAGGAGAAAGCCTTTCTGTGCGGTGCTGACATCCCGGTCGCCCCCTATCTGGCGCTACTGCCGGAAGAACCCATCCCCGCACAGGCCAGCGAACTCTTGCCCGCCATTCTCAAAACGGCCCGCGAAGGGTACGACGGCAAGGGGCAGTGGCAAGTGAGCGACCTGGATGAGCTGGCGACGGCGCTGGCAGCCAGTGGCGTGCCCTGCGTGCTGGAGCAACGGCTGGCGCTGGAGGGGGAATTTGCCCTGACCCTGGCCCGCAGCCCGAGCGGCGCCATCAGCGCCCTGCCACTGGTGCAGAACTGGCACAGCGGCGGCATCCTCGATCAGACCCGCTCACCGGCCAATGTGCCAACGCTGGAGCGCGAAGCCAAAGGAATCGCTGAGCGACTGATTGCCGCCCTCGATTACGTCGGGGTGCTGACGGTGGAGTTCTTTCTGGTGGAAGGCAGATTGCTGGTCAACGAGCTGGCACCCCGTCCCCACAACTCGGGTCACCCCAGCCTCGACAACGCTGTATGCAGCCAGTTCGAGTTGCAGGTACGGGCCCTGTGCGATCTGCCGCTGCCAGAGCAGATCGCCGTGCGCCCCGCCCTGTTAATCAACCTGCTGGGGGATCTCTGGCAAAACGGCACGCCAGACTGGGCCGCCCTGCTGGCACTGCCCGGTGTGCATCTGCACCTCTACGGCAAGGGAGAACCCCGCCCCAGCCGCAAGATGGGTCACATAACCATCTCCGGCGACGAGTGGCCAACGGTGGCGGAGACCTGCAGTCAGGCCCGCCAGCTGCTGGGGCTAGCGCCACGCTGATTGACCATCGGAAATGCAAAGACCCGGGCATGGCCCGGGTCTCTGTTATTGCTTGCTGTGGCAGGGAGGCTTGTCAGGCCCGTTCGGTAGTCAGCGCCACGGGAGCCGGCAGGCGAATGGTGAGGGAGAGCACCAGCGCCACCACCAGCAACACCAGGATCAGGTGGAAGGTCGCCATAAAGCCGCCAAACAGGGAGGCCACGATGGAGCCGATGATGCTGCCCAGACCAAAGCCCAGATAGATAACGCCGTAGTTCTTGGTCAGGTTGTTGAGACCGAAGAAGTCGCTCACCAGCGAGGGGTAGACGGTGATGGTGCCGCCGAAGCTGAACGCCACACAGGCCACCGCCACGAAGAACAGGTTGGCATTGAGCGGCACGAACAGCAGCAGCGCCATGCCCGCCAGGGTAATCAGCTGGGCGATGGTGATGACCCGGATGCGGGACATCTTGTCAGAGAGGATACCCAGCACCAGACGGCCACCCAGGTTTGCCATGGCGATGATGGCGACGGCATTGGCAGCCACCACTGCTGGCAGACCCACCATCTTCTCGCCGATATCCTTGGCCACGCCGATGACGTAGAGGCCACTCATGCAGGCGGTGAGGAACATCAGCGCCAGCATCCAGTATTGTGGCTTGCGCATCGCCTCGGCCAGAGTGAAGTCACGGCTCTCGCTCTGCTGTACGGAAGCGGCCTGCTTGGGCGCATCCTTCATCAGCATGCCGCCCACCAGCACCATGGACATGGCGATCAGCCCCCACAGCTGGAAGGTGGTCTCAAGGCCGGAGCTGGAGAGCAGCAGCAGGTTGATGTATTTGAAACCGAGACTGCCGAGGCCATAGGCACCGATGGAACAGGCGGAGATCAGCCCCTTGCGCTCCGGGAACCACTTCACGCAGTTGGAGAGGGTCATCAGGTAACCGGTACCGTCGGCAAAACCGACCAGAATGCCCGCGCAGAGGTAGAGCATCGCCAGATTGCTGGCATGGGCAGTGAGGAAGAAGCCGATGCCGAGCAGCACACCTGCGCCCAGGGTCACGTTGCGCACACCGAATCGCTCCTGCAGCTTGCCCGCCATGGAGGAGGCGACCGCCAGCGACAGGCTGAGCAGGCCGAAGGCGAAAGCGACCTGACTCACCGGCTCGTCCAGCTTGTCGGAGAGTTGGGCGTTGAACAGGCTCCAGGTGTAGACAGAACCCAGTGCGAACTGGGTGATGATGGTACCGATCAGTGTCAGGTACCGGGTGCGGTTCATCTCTTTGGTCATGATGCGTCTCGGTCGATGGCCTTAAGGAAATTGAGGCCACTATAGGCAAGACGCAGTTCGCGCCGATCGATTAAGGCATGAAATGCAGATCGACGGGAATGAATGACAATCAGAGCCGCATCAGCTGACGGAACGCCTTGATGTTGCTGCGACTGACCGGCACCTCGAACGGCAGATCATGGAGCCGGATGAGGTAGGTGCTGTTAAACCAGGGGACTATTTCGCGGATCTTGTTGATGTTGACGCAGTAGGAGCGGTGGCAGCGAAAGAACCCCTCGGCCGGCAGCCGGCTGACAAACTCGCTGATGGTCATGGTCATCACGTAGCGATCATCGCGGGTATAGACATAGGTGAGCTTCTCGTCGGCTTCTGCGTAGTAGATCTGCTCGCAGGGGGTGACGATGATGCGCTCCCCCTTCACCAGATTGACGGTGCGATTCTGCGCTGCCCCCGGCTCGCTCCCCTGCCCCGCCTGCGACTTGCCCGCCTGCTCCAGCTTTTGCAGCAGGCTGATGAGGCGCGGCTCGTTGTAGGGTTTGAGGATGTAGTCGAATGCCTCCAGCTCGAACGCCTCCACCGCGAACTCTTTGTAGGCGGTGACGAAGACGATGTGGGGCGGGTGACTCGACTTGTGCAGGTTCTTGGCCAGCAGCAGGCCGTCGATGGAGGGGATCTGGATATCCAGAAACACCACGTCCACCTCGTGATCCTGCAGGTATTTGAACGCCTCCAGCCCGTCCTCGAAACTCGCAACTATCTCGATCTGGCTGTGCTGATTCACCAGATAGATCAGCTCCTCGCGGGCCAGATACTCATCTTCCACTATGATCGCTTTCAACATGACATTGCCCCCTGAAGAAGCACAGGAGAGGCAAGCTCCTCACGAATCAAACATTCGTCTTCCACAATGATCGCTTTCAGCATGACAACACCTCTCGCGGCACACACTTATCCTCAACCATGATGGCACTCAGCACGGCATCGACTCCTGATCCGGCAGATAGAAACTCACTTCGGTACCCGGCTCCAGCCGCTTGAGGTGCAGACCATCGCCATAGAGCAGCTTGACCCGCTGATGCACGTTCATCAGGCCGATGCTGCGGCTCTCCACCCGACCGGCGGCCACCCCGTCGATCACCGTCTGACTGATGCCGTAACCGGTGTCCCGCACCGATACCCGGATGCCGCCCGCCAGCTGCTTCACCTCGATGGTGACCCGACCCGGCGCGCTGCGGGGCTGGATGCCGTGCAGGATGGCGTTTTCCACCAGCGGCTGCAACAGCAGGCTCGGCACCTGAATGTGCACGTCGTCCACCTCGAATACCACCTCCAGCTTGTCGCCGAAGCGGGCCTGCTCGATTGCCACGTAGTCGCGCACCTGCTGCAGCTCCTCCTGAATGTCGATGAGCTCATCCCCCTTGTTGAGGTTGTAGCGCAGATAATCCGCCAGATTGGCGATGAGCTGGCGCGCCTGCTGGGGCCGGATGCGGATCAGCGACGAGATGGCGTTGAGGGCATTGAACAGGAAGTGCGGGTTGATCTTGCTCTGCAACGCGGTGAACTCCGCCTTGCGGGTCATCTCCTTGAGCTGCTCGATGCGCGACACCTCCATCTGGGTGGAGATGAGCTGGGAGAGGCCGACCGCCATCTCTCGCAGCGAGCTGGTGATGCTGTGGGTGCGGCGGTAGTAGATCTTGAGGGTGCCGCTGACCGAACCGTTTTCCCGCAGCGGAATAATGATGACCGAGTGGAAATCGGAGAGGTGGTACTGGCGCAGATCATTGTTGATGATGATCTGGTCGAGCAGCACCGCCTGCTGGGTCATGCCGCTGATGGCGTGGTGCTCATCCAGCTCGTAATAGTCCTTGCCCACTCCGACATAGGCCAGCACGTCATGGGTATCTGTGATGGCCACCGCATCGGAGCTGATGTCGCGCCGGATCACATCGCACACCTGACTGAGGGAGTGGCGGTCGATGTTCTGGAAGAAGGGCAGCGTCTTGTTGGCGATATCGAGCGCCAACTTGGCCTGCTTGGCGGCAATCAGCTCCTTCTCGTCATCCAGATCCTGCACCAGCTTGATGATAAGGCCGATGCAGAGCGCCCCGGCGATCATCGGATAGGCGATATGGCTGACAATCTCCACCCCGACTTCGTGGGGCTCGGTCAGCAGCCAGATCAGCAGCATGGTCAGCCCTTCGCAGAGCATCCCCGCCAGAATGCCGTAGAGCCAGAGCCGCGACTTGCGGCAGCGCAGGTGCAGCCAGGTGGCGAGCAGGCCGGCAATGATGCTGGCGATAAGGCAAGGGATGGAAGTGTGACCATCCATATCGATGAGGTAGCGGTGCAGGCCGGAGATGACCCCGGCCGGAATGCCGACCCAGGGGCCGAACAGGATGCCGCCGGAGATGATGGCGATGATCCGCACGTTGATCAGCGCCCCCTCTACCGGAATGCCGGTGTAGGTACTGAACACCGCAAACAGGCAGAAGATGGCCGCCACCAGCACCAGTTCGGCCGGGGTGTGATCCCGCTTCTGGAAGAGCCGCTGGAACGGCCTAGTGCGAGTCAGAAAGAAGAGGGTCATCAGCATCAGCGCCGCCCGTTCGAACACCGCCAACAACATCATCTGATTCTCAAGCATCTGCGCCCCCTTGCGGCAACCCGACCGATCACCCTAACCCTGACCAATAAATCGGGGCCGGATAAACCAGCCCCTGTGACATCAACAGTACTGACCGGCCACCCAGCCGGAGGACCAGGCCCACTGGAAGTTGTAGCCGCCGAGCCAGCCGGTCACATCCACCACTTCGCCGATGAAGTAGAGGCCGGGCACCTTGCGCGCCTCCATGGTCTTGGAGGAGAGCTCGTTGGTATCGACGCCGCCCAGGGTTACTTCGGCGGTGCGATACCCCTCGGTGCCGTTGGGCAGGATCTGCCAGTCACCCAGCAGGTTGGCCACCGCTTCCAGCTCCCGCTCGTTGTACTGGCGCATCGGCTTGCTGACCAGTTGGCCCAGCTCCACCAGCTTGTCGACGAAGCGCTTGGGCAGCTCGCGCCCCAGCACGGTTTTCAGCTCCTGCGCCGGGTGCGCCTGCGCCCATTCGCGCAGGGCGGCCGGAATATCCAGCTCCGGCAGCAAATTGATATGGATCTTCTCGCCGGCATGCCAGTAGGAGGAGATCTGCAGGATAACGGGGCCGGAGAGGCCGCGATGGGTGAACAGCATCGCCTCTTTAAAACGGGTGCCATCCTCGGCGGTCACCGCGACCGGCAGGCTGATGCCAGCCAGATCGGCAAACGCCTCTTTCTCCGCCTGATGCAGGGTAAATGGCACCAGACCGGCGCGGGTCGGCAGCACCTTGAGGCCGAACTGCTCCGCCAGCTTGAAGCCATACGGGGTGGCCCCCAGCTTGGGCATGGAGAGGCCGCCGGTCGCCACCACCAGCGAGTGGCAGCCGATCTCCCCCTTGCTGGTGGTCAGCACGAAGCCCTCGTCCTGTTTGCTGACGGTGAGGATCTCGGTCTGGAACTGCAGGGTCACCCCGGCCCAGTCACACTCGGTGAGCAGCACATCGACGATATCCTTGGCGCTCTCGAGACAGAACAGCTGCCCCAAAGTGCGCTCGTGATAGTTGACCCCGTGGCGATCCACCAGATCGATAAAGTCCTGCTGGGTGTAACGGGCCAACGCCGACTTGCTGAAGTGCGGGTTGGCGCAGAGGTAGGCGTGAGCACCTGCCTGATGGTTGGTGAAGTTGCAGCGGCCACCGCCACTGATGAGGATCTTGCGGCCCGGCTTCTTGGCATTGTCGAGCACCAGCACCGAGCGGCCCCGATAGCCCGCCTGCGCCGCACACATCAATCCGGCCGCACCGGCCCCGATCACCACCACATCGACCTGCTTCATCATCACTCACTTATCAAAATAGAAACGGCACCTGGCCAGAACCGTGATTGCCTCTGGCGGAACACAACCATAGTGGCTGCCCACCAGAATAAACAACGGCCCTTAAAAGGGCCGTTATTGTACTGGCTGAACACTAAGTGTCCACGACTATCAGGCGTTGCTGTCCATGATGCTGGCAGGGGCGCCCTTGGCCAGTTCGGCCAGCTCCTTGTCGATGAAGTAGAGGCCTTTGCCATCTTCACCCACCAGACCCAGACGGTCGACGATGCTCTTGAACAGCTTCTCCTCTTCATGCTGCTCGGCCACATACCACTGCAGGAAGTTGAAGGTGGAGTAGTCCTGAGTGGTGAAAGCTACATGGGCCAGACCATTGATGCACTTGGTGATGTGATACTCGTGCTCCAGGGTGGTACGGAATACATCCCCCAGCGACTTGAACTCGTGGGGAGGGGCATCAATAGCGCCCAGACGTGGCATGGCACCGGTCTCGCTCACATAGGTGAACAGACGCTCCATGTGCTGACGCTCTTCGACCGCATGCTGTCGCAGGAAGGTCGCCGCACCCTCGAAGCCCTTGTCTTCACACCAGGCGCTCATCTGCAGATAGATATTGGAGGAGTAGAACTCCAGGTTAATCTGCTCGTTCAACTTCTCGATCATGGCTTGGGCCAGCATCTTGTTTCTCCTCAGTGATTTGGTATCGATTGTCGCCACACTCCCGTCACGAATCAACCCGCCAACGAGAGGGAGATCCCGTTTCTTTCAGCTCAGGGGGTCAGCTCACCAAGGGAGGCGACATCCACCGGCGCAGCATAATCGACCCCTGACAGCTCGAAGCCGTTGAGCTGCATGAAATCCTGCCGCAGCCCGGCAAAGTCCCCCAGCGCGTGGAAATTGTCCGGCGTCACCTTGGGCCAGAGCGCCGAAACGGCGGCCTGAATGGCCGGGTCGAGCTCGTGGTCATCCATCCGGATCAGCCGGCTGCCATCGGCCACCACCCCATTGGGCCCGTACATCTTGGCGGCAAACAGTCGCTGCATCTGTTCGATGCAGCCCTCGTGTACGCCGCGCTCTTTCATCACCCCCATCAGCAGGCCCAGATAAACCGGCAGCACCGGAATATAGGCGCTCGCCTTGGTCACCAGCGCCTTGCAGACCGACACCCAGGCATGGCCGCCAATCTCGGCCAGCTGCAAATTGATGGTCTCGGCGGTGGCGTGCAGATGCTCCTTGGCATAACCGATGGTGCCATCCCGATAGAGGGGATAGGTGGATTCGGGACCGATGTAGGAGTAGGCGACGGTCTGCGCGCTAGGGGCGAGACAATCCGCCTGCTGCAACGCCTGCATCCAGAGCTGCCAATCCTCGCCCCCCATCACGGTGACGGTATCGCGGATCTCCTCCGGCGTGGCGGGCGCCAGCGACTGCTGCACCAGGGTATCGCGCTCCAGATCCAGCCCCCAGCCGCTGAACGGCTGGCCAGTAGTCTTGAGCACAGAGCGCACTTGCGTGCCATCTGGCAGCACCCGGATACCGCTCGCCAGCGAGTAGATCACCAGATCCACCTGCCCCAGCTGCTGGCGGATGGTGTCGATGGCCTGCTGGCGCATGCCGTCGGAGAAGGCATCACCGATCAGGTTGATGGCGATGCGCCCCTCCTGCTCCGCCTCCTTGCGAAACCAGATGTTGTTGTACCAACCGGCACTGCCCAGCCCCTTGTCGGAGGGGCCCCGCTCGAACGAGATGCCAATGGTGTCGGCATCGGCACCGAAGGCGAGCGCAATACGTGACGCCAGCCCGAAACCGGAGGAGGCCCCCAGCACCAGCACCCGCCTGGGGCCGTTGAACGGGCCAGCAGCCTTGATCCGTTCGATCTGCTGCTGCACGGCGGCGCGACAGCCGATAGGGTGACAGTTGCGGGCAACACAACCCTGGATCTGTGGATGAATGATCATGAATGAATCTCCAATACATCAAGACGATATGAAGGACGACCGTGGCGGGCAACCCCACCCCACTCTTGAATCTGGGGATGAATGATCATGGGAAGGCCTCCAAAGAAACTGGCTACAGCATAACCAAATCGAAGGAGATTAACTTGATGCCGGATCGCTATCAGTCAGAAAAGCAGCGGGAAATGAGGCGGATAAACAAAAGGGAGCACGTGGCTCCCCAAAGCGGTATTCAGATGCTTTTTGTTGTTTTGTGTTCATTGCGAAGCACGGGCCCATCCTATGCCTCTCCCCTTTCATGGGCAAGCCAAAGGGTGTGATCGGCTTCAAACTCCTGTTTAATTTATAGACAAATAATGGTCAATACTGAGTGGCCAACCCTCCGACGTTAAAAATTAAACTCATTTAAATCCCGAAACTGTGCCTACGACACCATTTTAGTTTCAGCAGAGATGGGTATAGTGGAGTGAAGGATCGGTAAGGAGATATCCCATGAGTGGAACAACTTATTACAAGCATATTCTGGCCGCGATCGACCTCTCTGAAGATAACCGCAAGGTGATCGACAAGGCGGTGGACAGAGCCCGTTCCAACGGCGCCAAGCTGTCGGTTATCCATGTCGATGTGGACCTCAAGGATCTCTACACCGAGATGATCGATATCGACATCGACAACGTGCAGGATCAGGTGATCACCGAAGCGAAAGAGAAGCTGGAGGCCTTCCTCGCCTCGGTGGACTACCCCATCGAGAAGAAGCTGGTGATCTGCGGCGATCTGAGCGAGCGGGTCAATCAGGCGGTCAAGGAGTACGAGATCGACCTGCTGGTGTGCGGCCATCGCCAGAGCTTCTGGAGCCTGCTCACCTCCAGCGCCCGTCAGCTGATGAATACCGTGCCCTGCGATCTGCTGGTCGTCCCCTTGCAGAAGTAATGAAACCGGCGTAGTTTGATTTGCTATGAACATGACCACATTCAATCACAACTACTGGTGGTGCTGCTCCTAAACAGGCGGCACCGCGTTTCTATTGTAAATTTCCCAAAGAAAACACCGTGACCGCCGAGAGGCGGTCAACTGTTTTTATCCCTTTGTCGCCTCCCGGCTCACCCAACTGGAGAGAGTGACATGCACAACCCCGTAATCCTGACTGGCGATCGTCCCACCGGCAAACTGCACATCGGCCACTATGTCGGCTCCCTGCGCCAACGGGTCGACGCCCAGCACCACTACCGTCAATTCGTGATGATCGCCGACTTGCAGGCGCTGACCGACAACGGCCACAATCCGGCCAAGGTGACCGACAACGTGTTGGAGGTAATGGCCGACTATCTGGCAGTCGGCCTCGACCCGGCCAAGACCACCTTCTGCCTGCAGAGCGCTCTGCCCGCCCTCGCCGAACTCACCTGCTACTACCTCAATCTGGTCAGCGTCGCCCGGCTGGAGCGCAATCCCACCGTCAAGGCGGAGATCCAGCAGAAAGGGTTCGAGCGCACGCTGCCGGCCGGTTTTCTGGTCTATCCGGTGAGTCAGGCCGCCGACATCACCGCCTTTCGCGCCAGCCACGTGCCGGTTGGGGAAGATCAGCTGCCGATGCTGGAGCAGACCAACGAGATCGTCCGCCGCTTCAACTCTCTGGTAGGCAAAGAGGTGCTGACCGAATGCCAACCAATCCTGAGCGACACCGGCCGCCTGCCCGGCATCGACGGCAAGGCCAAGATGTCCAAATCCCTCGGCAACACCATCGAACTCGGCATGTCGGCGGAAGAGGTCAAACAGGCGGTGTTCGCCATGTATACCGACCCCAACCACCTCAAGGTGAGCGATCCGGGTCAGGTGGAGGGGAATACGGTGTTCGCCTATCTCGATGCCTTCCACCCCGACAAGGCGTTAGTAGCCGAGATGAAGGCGCACTACCAGCGCGGCGGGTTGGGGGACATGCGCTGCAAGCAGGTGCTGAACGACTGCCTGCAGACCCTGCTCTCCCCGATGCGGGAGCGCCGGGCCGCGGCCATTGCCGACAAGAAGATGCTGCTGGAACTGCTCTATCAGGGCACCGAGCAGGCTCGCATCATCACCGATGAGGTATTGGCGGAGGTGAAGAGCGCCATGGGACTGGATTACTTCGCCAGGCTGCGCTGAGCCGGGGTGCCGAGCGCATCGGCGCCGTAGAGGTCGTACACCAGCTGGTGCAGCAGGCTCTTGAACCAGCTGATCGCCTCGTCATGGGCAGTCAGCGGGTGGCCCGCCATCAGATAGACGATGGGGATCTCCGGATCCAGCTGATGCATCCGCAGCGGGTAGTAGCGGCAGAAGTGACGCCCGATCATCTCGGGCACCACCACCAGATAGCGCCCGGTCGCCATCAGCGGCGGCACCGCCATAAAGCTCGGCAATCTGACCCCCAGCTCCCGCTCCACCCCGAAGCGGGCCAGCCAGAGCTCCACCATCGCCTGGCTGTGGCCCCAGCTGGAGGTGTGGATATGGGGGCGGCTGACCAGCTCGACCGGAGTCAGCAGATCGGGCAGCTCGCTACCAAGGGGCGACAGGCAGACCAGCGGATTGCTGAACCACTCCTCGCGCCAGAGACGGGGCGAGAGGTGGTTGGCACCGGCAAAACCGATCACCAGATCCAGCTCCCCCTTCTCCAGCTCCCGCTCGTAGTTGCTGTCGGCCAGCTCGCACACCTCCAGCCGACAGTGAGGGGCCTGCCGATGGAGCCTGTCCACCAGCAGCGGCACCAGTCCGTGCTCCACCGAGCCCGGGGTAGCGATGCGGAAGATCCGCAGCGCGCTGGCAGGTTCGAATCCTTTGGCCTGACGCAGCCCCTGCTCCAGCATCGCCAGCGCCTGCCGCACCGGCCCGGCCAGCGCCTTGGCGCGCTCGGTAGGCATCATCTCCCGTCGACTCATCACGAAGAGAGGGTCATCCAGCGCGATCCGCAACCGACCCAGCGCATGACTGACGGTGGATTGGGAGAGATGCAGCCGCTCGGCGGCGCGGGTGACGTTGCGCTCCTGCATCAGCATGTCGAATACCGCCAGCAGGTTGAGGTCGAGGCGGGAGAGAGAGCTATTCATCGATATTAGCCATAGTTGAATGCCGACAATTCATTTTTACCATAGTAACAGATTACCTAGAATGCGCAGGCTTAATACATCGGAGATTAAAATGCGTAGCTATCTGTTATTGCTGGCCATCGGCCTGCTGTGGGGTTCCCAGTTCATTTTCATGCACCAGGCCGTTGCTGAGCTGCCCCCCATTCTGGTGGCTGCCGGTCGTGCCCTGTGCGGCAGCCTGACCCTGGGTCTGCTCTGCCTGTTCATGCGTCTCAAGAGTGAAAACACCCCGTGGCGTACCTATATGCTGATCGCCCTGCTGGATGCCACCATCCCCTTCATCATGGTCGCCTGGGGCCAACAGTATGTGGATAGCGCCATCGCCGCCGTGGTCATGGGTTGTATCCCGTTTGTGACCATTCTGGCTGCACCGCTGTTTATTTCTGGTGAAAGAATCACCAAAAGTGGTCTGCTCTCGGTGATCATCGGCTTTGCCGGTGTGCTCACCCTGTTCTGGCCGAAACTCTCTCAGGGCATGAACGCCGGTCTGCTCGGTGCCGTTGCCATCCTGTTCGGTGCCAGCTGCTTCGCCATCGGTCTGCTGATGATCAAGCGCTTCGCCAAGGATCACCCTGTGGTCGTTGCCCGAAATATCCTGATCTCCTCGGCCACCCAGTTGCTGCTGGTCGCCCCCTTCATGGTTGACCTGAGCAGCCTGACCCTGCCGAGCAGCCAGGCCCTGAGCGCGATTACCGTGCTGGGTACCCTCTGTACCGGTCTGGTCTACTTCCTCTACATGGCGCTGATCCAGAAGGCTGGCCCGACGTTCGCCTCCTTCAGCAACTATCTGGTGCCGCTGTTCGGCGTGATGCTGGGCGCCCTGTTCCTCGGCGAGCAGATCCACCCCACCACCGGCGTGGCCCTGGCCCTGATCCTCGGCTCGGTCGCCATGAACCAGTGGGCGCAACAGCGTCGCATGCAGCGCGAGGTCTCCCTATGTCAGGCATCCTGACCACACTGTGCGGTGGTCTGGTACTGATTGCCGGCTGGCAGTATCGCCAGCGACTGGCCGGGATCATGGGCCTGCTGATGGTACTGCTGCCCTGGTTCTTCGATAGCAAGCTGCAAGCCATGCTGAGCTATGCCCTGAATGCCTGAAGTCCATCTCTGAATGTGTGACGAGAGTGTATCTCTCCTGTTTTTGGGACTGTTTTAAAAAAACCTCCGATTTGTCCCCCGCTACCGGCGCTCTGCGCCGGTTTTTTTGTGCCTGCCAGCGGGTATCAGACCAGATAGCGATAGCTGAGCCGCTCATTTTTGCGCGGCCCGGTGATCTGCCAGCTCAGCAGAAAACCGCCGTCTATCTCGCTCAGCTCGGCGCTATAGTGATCCGCCCCGCACAGATACGGCTCGGCGGTCAGCCAGCGGCCATCCCCTTGCGGCAGCAGCTCGAACAGTTCGACCGGCGCATCATAACGCAGATGGGAGAGGCGGATCCCCCGCTCGCTGCGCTGCCACCAGAAACGGTTGTGCATGGCGAGTTCCCGTCCATGGGGCGTGGTGTAGCGCCCCTGCTCGCTGAAGAGCCAGCCCCCCTGATGATCGGTCACCTGCACACGCCCCTCACCCCGACCATTCCAGTCGGTCGCCGACCCCTCACCATTGCTGGCGGTAAAGCTAAATGCTCCGACCTGTGGCAATCGCGCCCATAAACGCTGGATTGCCGCTTCCATCTCGGCCATCATAGCCCCCTTAAAATTGACAACTGACGATAAATCAACCACATGAACTACTTGATAGGGGTCACCCTGCTCTGGTCATTCTCCTTCAGCCTGATCGGGGTCTACCTCGCTGGCCAGGTGGATGCCTACTTCTCGGTGCTGACCCGCATCGCCCTCGCCAGCCTGGTGTTTCTGCCCTTCCTGCGCCGCCGCTGGCTGCGCCCCGATCTGGTGGCCAAGCTGATGGCCCTCGGCGCCATCCAGCTCGGCATCATGTATCTCTTCTACTACCACTCCTTTCTGCTGCTGACTGTGCCGGAAGTGCTGGTCTTTACCATCTTCACCCCCATTTACGTCACCCTGCTGCACGACCTGCTGGAGGGGCGCTTCAAGCCCACCTATCTGTGGGGCGCCCTGCTGGCAGTGATCGGGGCTGCCGTCATCCGCTTCGACGGCCTGACCGAAAGCTATGTGCTGGGATTTCTGGTGGTGCAGGGGGCCAACCTCTGTTTCGCCCTCGGTCAAGTGGGCTACAAGGTACTGCTGGCGCGAGAGGCGGAGCAACCGCCGCAACTGGCAGTATTTGGCTGTTTCTATCTGGGGGCGCTGGTGATCGCCCTGCCCGCCTGGTGGCTGCTGGGCAAACCGCAATATCCGACATCAGGGTTGCAATGGGGCATTCTGCTCTGGTTGGGGGTGGGAGCCTCCGGCCTCGGCTACTTCCTGTGGAACAAGGGGGCAACGCTGGTCACCAGCGGAGTGCTGGCCATCATGAACAATGCGCTCATTCCGGCCGGCTTGCTGGTCAATCTGCTGCTCTGGGGCAAGGATACCGACCTGACCCGGCTGACCATCGGCGGCCTGCTGATGCTGGCCTCGCTCTGGGTCTGCCAGCGTGACAAGCGCGGCCAACCCTGACCACACTCAGCCGATGACGGTGTTGTGCTCCCGTCTGGCCTGACCGTGGCAGGTGGCCAGCCGGGCCAGCAGGTGATCGAGCTGCTCACCGGTCTGGCTCTGCACCAACCCGATGCTGACGGTGACCGGCCGCTGTGACAGCAGGCTGGCATCGGCAATCTCGAGGCGCAGCCGCTCGGCGATCTCCAGCGCACTCATCCGCTCGGTCTGGGAGAGCATCAGGATAAAACCGTCCTCATCCCAGCGGGCGAAGGAATCTTCCCGCCGCAGCTCGTGGCGCACGATGCGCGCCAGCTTGGCCAGCATGGCGTCGCAAGCCGCTTCGCCAAACAGTTGCTGGATTTTGACCATGTGATCGACCGAAAACTGCAGCAGACTGAAACGTCCCCCCTCGGCCAACAGCCTCTCCTCCAGCAGTTGCTCGAAGCGGCTGCGACTCTCCAGCCCGGTCAGCGGATCGGTGCCATGTCGCCCCTCCACCAGCACGGCAGCGGGATCGAGGTGACGGACGACCCCCAGCAGATGACCCCGCTCATCGCGACGCATCCGCTCTTCCAGCCGGATGTAGTGACCATGATGATGCAGAATGCGGTATTCGAGGCGCAGACCGTTGCTGCGGCCGCTCTGGCAGGCGAGCAGGGCATCTTCCAGCCGGGCGACATCGTCGGGATGAACCCGATCCAGCCAGCCGAGATCATCCGGCCAGCACTCTCCCAATCCCAGCAGGCGCAGGCAGGAGGGATCACGGCGCAGTCCCTGTTGTGCTGACCAGCTCCAGATCCCTGCCTCCAGCAGAGTCATGGCATCAGACAGCAGACCCGGATCAAGCCGGGCAGTCACATCGACCAAAGGTGTCTTGAGCATTTCCATGGGGCGCCTCGAAACCGAATCTGAATACCTGCTCAATAAGTAACATTGGCGTTCACGCCGAGCAACAGGGTCAGATCGCTTTTCCCTGATACCCGTTCATCAAGGTCTGCCAGTTCTCCGGTACGAAGTGGAAACTGGTATGCATTTGAGACTCTTTATTGAATGAACGGAGCAAGCGTTCCAGATTGGCCTTCTGCCATTCGCCGGGGGAGCGGATCGCCCCCTTGTCAAAATCGATCACCCACACCTTGCCCTCTTTATCGAGCAGCAGGTTGTGGCTGTTGAGATCGGCGTGATAGACCCCGGCATCGTGCAGCTGGCGCACCGTCTGACCGATCTTGTGCCACACCTCGGTCGCCACCGGCCCCTGTTTAAGCAGCGCCACCATATCCTTGGCACCGCGAATTCGCTCGATCAGGATATCGGCACGATAGAAGGGGCCCTGTTTGACCATGCGGGCACCAAACGGACGCGGCACCGGCAGCCCCAGCTCGCACAACTTGGCCAGCAGGGTATATTCGGCCATGGCACGGCTCGACTCGACCCCTTCGAACCAGAAGCGATCCCGCACCACCTTGCCCACCATGCCGCCGCGATAGTAGTGGCGCAGCACCAGATGGCGGGACTCATCCTTGACGAACCAGGTCACTCCCCGCCCGATGGAGGTACCCACCACCTGACGGTTGTTCTGCCACCAGGCAGGATCGAATAACTGGGGAGAGGGGTCGCGAAAGGCCCCTTCGGCATACCAGCAGATCTGGTTGTGTTCGGTCTGTACTCGCATCGTGGAGATCCCGCTCGGTGGGTCATGGATCGCAATTTTTCAATTGGCGATGAGGCTGCCGCTCTGGCATGCCCGCAATAGTGGCCTTTAATCAACGACGTGCAGAAACAGGTCATGGCGCAGGGCCCGGCCTATCCCAGCTGACGATTGTGCGCAATTTTACAATCCAGAGGGGAGTTTGCATAATGCCATCCACCCTTTTTGCCAGCCGTGCGCCACAACATGCCGCTATTTCAAACGCCACCCTCCTCTATCTGCATCCTGCGGCTCTCCGCCATCGGGGATTGCTGCCACGCACTGGCGCTGGTGCGCGTCATCCAGCGGGAGTGGCCACAGACCCGCATCACCTGGATCACCGGCAAGATCGAGGCAACCCTGTTTGCCGATCTGCCCGGGGTCGAGATAATCCCCTTCGACAAGAGCAAGGGGTGGCGCGGCTATCGCGATCTCTGGCAGACCCTCAAGGGGCGCAAATTCGATGCCCTGCTCCACCTGCAGGCGGCGATGCGGGCCAGCATCGCCACCCTCGGCATCCAGGCCAAGGTCAAACTCGGGTTTGATCTGGAACGGGCCAACGACGGTCAATGGCTGTTCACCAACCACAAGGTGCCATCCCCCGCTTCCCCCCACGTGCTGGACGGTTTCCTCGCCTTCGCCAAAGAGCTCGGCATCAAGGATCTGACCCCGGATTGGCAACTGCCCATCAGCGCCGAACATCAGGCGTGGGCAAGGGAGAAGATTGGCGGCAAACCGACTCTGCTGATCTGCGCCGCCGCCAGCAAGGCGTTCAAGAACTGGACTGCCGCAGGCTATGCCGCGCTGGCGGATCACGCCGCCAACAAGGGCTTTCAGGTCTATCTCTGTGGCGGCCCAGCCAAGCTGGAGCGGGATCTGGCTGCCGACATCCAGCGCTTAAGCCAGAGCAAGCCGGTCGATCTGGTGGGGCAGACCAACCTCAAGCAGCTATTGGCACTGATTGGCGAGGCGAGTCTGGTACTGGCCCCCGATACCGGCCCCACCCATATGGCCACCATTGTCGGCACGCCGGTGATCGGCCTCTATGCCCACCACAATCCGGCGCGCACCGGCCCCTATCTGTGCCGCGACTACGTGGTCAGCATCTATCAGGAGTTGGTCGAGCAGAAGACCGGCAAACCGCTGGCCGAATTGAGCTGGCGCACCCGCCTCAAGGACCCGGAGGCCATGGCCAAGATCACCCACGAGCAGGTGATCGCTGCCTTCGACCGGCTCTGCGCCGATCGCCAGTTGCCGTGCTGACAGGGCAACTCGGGAATTCCGAGCCATCAGGCAGGGATAACCTGATGGCCCCTGCCCGCCCCCAAAGGCACAATGCAGGCTGATGTGGGTTACGCTCCCGCAGCAAGCTACGAATACTTTGATCGGCTGGAATATGATTCCGGCCGTTTTTTTATTCGCCGCATTCTGGTAAAATTCGCCGCCTTTACATCCTCCTGACTCAATAATTTTCCGCGTTTTGCGTTTGGCTGTCTCCCTTTCGGGCACAAGACGGCGGCCTCTGCTACAACCAAAACAGCGGTTTCGATTAAAGGTAATAACATGGCGCAACAAGGCACTCTCTATATCATCTCTTCTCCGAGCGGCGCGGGTAAATCCAGTCTGCTCAATGCCTTGCTGACCCAACATAACGCTGCGGGCAAGATGCAGCTATCGGTTTCCCACACCACACGTGCCACCCGCCCGGGCGAGGAGCATGGCGTGCACTACCACTTCGTCCAGGTGGAAGAGTTCAAGGCGCTGATCGAGCGCGGTGATTTTCTGGAGTGGGCCGAAGTATTCGGCAACTACTACGGCACCTCACGCGCCGCCATCGAAGCCTGTCTGGCCAAGGGGATCGACGTATTCCTCGACATCGACTGGCAGGGTGCTCGCCAGATCCGCGAGCAGATGCCGACCAAATCCATTTTCATCCTGCCCCCCAGCCGCGAAGAGCTGGAACGCCGCCTGATTGGGCGCGGTCAGGACAGCGCCGAAGTGATTGCCGGCCGGATGGCGAAAGCCATTGCCGAAATGGTGCACTACGACGAGTATGACTATGTCATTATCAATGAAGACTTCGAGCAGGCGCTGTTCCAACTCAGGTCCATTATTGAGTGCCAACGGCTGGAGATGCGTCACCAGCAACAGGCGCAAAAAAACTTGCTGCAACAGCTACTGGCAGAGTAAGCCAAAAACAAGTAAACTTTTGCGTCATTTTTAAACACTGCTTTTCTAAATACAGAAAGCCCAAACACTGGAGTCCTGCATGGCACGCGTTACTGTAGAAGATGCTGTAAAACAGGTAGGTAACCGTTTTGACCTGGTGCTGGTCGCCGCGCGCCGCGCTCGTCAAATCGCGGTACAAGGCAAAGATCCCCTGGTCGACGAAGAGAACGACAAGCCGACTGTGATCGCCCTGCGTGAGATCGAGCTGGGTCTGGTGAACAATCAAGTGATGGACACCCAGGACCGCTACGAGCAGCAAGAGCAGGAAGCCGCCGAGCTGGCTGCCGTTGCTGCCATCGCCGAAGGCCGCGGTTAAGTAATTCCCCCGGTTGGCACCCGCCCGGGTGCCGACTGTTCATCCCCATTTACAACCGCTCGAAAACCTCGCAAACTCAGGGCTATACCCTCAATTCCACGAATTGCCGTTTCACCGCTGCGGGGACTGTCTTGTATTTATTTGAAAACCTTAAAGAAATAGCCAGTTCCTACCTGCCGCCAGAGCAGGTTGAGAAGCTCAAGCAAGCCTATGTGGTGGCCCGTGATGCCCACCAGGGCCAGATGCGTTCCAGTGGCGAACCCTATATTACCCACCCTGTAGCCGTTGCCCGAATCTTGGGTGACATGCGCCTCGATCATGAAACCCTGATGGCCGCCGTGCTGCACGACGTCATCGAAGACACCTCTGTCACCAAGGCCGATCTGGCCGAACAGTTTGGCAATGCGGTTGCAGAACTGGTGGCCGGGGTCTCCAAGCTCGACAAGCTGAAATTTCGCGATCGCAAAGAGGCGCAGGCCGAGAACTTCCGCAAGATGGTGATGGCGATGACCCAGGATATCCGGGTCATTCTGATCAAGCTGGCCGACCGCACCCACAATATGCGCACCCTGGGCTCACTGCGACCGGACAAGCGCCGCCGCATCGCTCGGGAAACCCTCGAGATTTTCGCCCCCATCGCCAACCGCCTCGGTATTCACACCATGAAGAACGAGCTGGAAGAGCTGGGCTTCGAGGCACTCTATCCGATGCGATCCCGCGTGTTGCGCGAATCGGTGCGCCGCGCCCGTGGCAATCGCCGCGAGATCATCGACTCCATCCAGAGTGAAATCAGCGGGCGCCTGCGTGAGGCAGGGATCGAACATCAGGTCAGTGGCCGAGAGAAGAACCTCTTCTCCATCTACAACAAGATGGAGAAAAAAGAGCTGCAATTTCATGAGGTAATGGATATCTACGCCTTTCGGGTCAAAGTGAAGGACATAGATACCTGTTACCGGGTGCTGGGACAGATGCACAGCCTCTACAAGCCGCGTCCCGGCCGCTTCAAGGATTACATCGCTATCCCCAAGACCAACGGCTACCAGTCGCTGCACACCTCGCTGGTGGGGCCGCACGGGGTGCCGGTCGAGGTGCAAATCCGTACCGAATTCATGGATCAGATGGCAGATAAAGGGGTTGCCGCCCACTGGGCCTACAAACAGGATGGCGACAGCTCGGGCACCACTGCCCAGATCCGCGCCCAGCGCTGGATGCAGAGCCTGCTGGAATTGCAGCAGAGTGCTGGCAGCTCCTTTGAATTTATCGAGGGGGTCAAAACCGACCTGTTCCCCGACGAGATCTACGTGTTCACGCCGGAAGGGCGCATCATGGAGCTGCCCGCGGGCGCCACGCCGGTGGACTTCGCCTACACGGTGCACACCGACATCGGCCACGCCTGCGTCGGTTCGCGGGTCGACCGCCACCCCTACCCGCTCAGCAGCCCGCTGCACTCGGGCCAGACCGTGGAGATCATCACGGCACCGGGCGCCCGCCCCAACGCGGCCTGGCTCAACTTCGTGGTGACCACCAAGGCGCGCTCCAAGATCCGCCAGTTCCTCAAGAACCTGCGCACTGAAGAGTCGGTGGTGCTGGGTCGCCGCCTGCTCAACCATGCGCTGGGCGCCAAGAATATCGAAGACATTCCCGAGCCGCGCATCAAGCAGGTGCTGGCCGATACCAAGCATGAGAACCTGCAGGGGCTGCTGGCCGATGTGGGCCTCGGCAACGCCATGAGCGTCATGGTGGCGCGCCGCATGCTGGGGGATGAACTGCCACCGGAAGAGCAACCCAAGTCCAGCAGCAAGAAGATGCCGATCAAGGGTGCCGACGGCATGCTGGTCACCTTCGCCAACTGCTGCCGACCGATCCCGGGGGATGCCATCATCGCCCATATCAGCCCGGGCAAGGGGCTGGTGATCCACCAGGAAGCCTGCCGCAACATCAAGGGCTACAGCAAAGAGCCGGACAAGTATCTGCCGGTGCAGTGGGAAGTGGACAAGGAGCAGGAACAGGAGTTCCGCACCGGCATCAGCATCGAGATCATCAACCATCAGGGTGCGCTGGCCGAGCTGGCCAACGTGATTGCCGCCACCGGCGCCAACATTCACGCCATCAGCACCGAAGAGAAGGATGGCCGGGTCTATCAGGTGAGCCTGCTCATCACCACCAAGAGCCGCATCCACCTGGCCAACATCATGCGCAAGATCCGCGTCATGCCCAACGTGCTCAAGGTGAGCCGGCAAAAGAACTGATCACACAGGCGGCGCAAGCCGCCTGCTGCTTTTTAAGAGACAACCATGACCCCCGAACGCTTCAAGCGCATCACCGACATGCTGGCCCAGCGTCAGCTCGATTTGACCGTCTGTATGGAAGAGGTCCATAAACCTCACAATCTGGCCGCCATCGTGCGTACTGCCGATGCCATCGGTATCCACCGGGTACACGCCGTCTGGCCCAAAACCTGGATCCACAAGCGCAAGGGCACCGCCCGCGGCAGCCAGAACTGGGTGGATGTGAAACTGCACCCGGATATCGGCAGCGCGGTAGCCGAGCTGAAAGCCTCCGGCATGCAGATCCTGGCAACCCACCTCTCCGACAGCTCCGTCGATTTTCGCGCTATCGACTACACCAAACCGACCGCCATTCTGGTGGGTCAGGAGAAGCACGGCATCGGTGAAGAGGCGCTGGCGCTGGCCGACCACCATATCGTCATCCCCATGGTGGGCATGGTGCAATCCCTCAACGTCTCGGTGGCCGCTGCCGCCATCCTCTACGAGGCGCAGCGCCAGCGTGAGCTGGCTGGCTGCTATCAGCGTGGCTGCCCGCTCACTCTGGAAGAGCAGAACAGCATTCTGTTCGAAGGGGGTTATCCCATCTATGCCCAGCTCTGCAAAGAGAAAGAGATGCCCTACCCCCAGCTCGGCCCGGCCGGTGAAATTCTGGCGGACAAAGAGTGGTGGCAACGGATGCAGCTGACCCGCAAAGGGTGGGCGCAGAGTGAAGATAACTATCTGGAGGAAAAATAATGGAAAATTTTTTTGGCAGCTGGTTGGAGTCCAAAATCATCCGGGATCACCTGACCAACCCGAACATAGAGGCTGGCGACTATAGCTACTACTCCGGCTACTACCACGGCAAACCGTTTGAGGATCACTGCGTACGCTACCTGCTCGGCGATGGCTCGACCCGCGACACCTGGGAGAGCGGCCTCTGGGGCGAGGTGGATCGGCTGATCATCGGCAAGTTCTGCTCCATCGGCTCGGGCGCTACCTTCATGCTGGCAGGCAATCAGGGCCACCGACTGGATTGGGTCTCCACTTTTCCGTTCAACCCCGACACCTTTGGCGAAGGGGTGCAGAGCGGCTTTCAACGCAAGGGGGATACCCAGGTCGGCAATGACGTCTGGATCGGCTCGGAAGCGATGATCATGCCCGGCATCACCATCGGTGATGGCGCCGTCATCGCCACCCGCGCCGTGGTGACCAAGGATGTGGCCCCTTACACCATAGTCGGCGGCAACCCGGCCCAATCGATCCGCCACCGCTTCAGCGATGAGCAGATCGCCATGTTGCAAGAGATGCGGTGGTGGGACTGGCCCCTGCCCCGCTTGCAAGCCAGCATGGCGCTGCTCTGCTCGGGGGATATCGCCGCCCTTTATCATCATTGGCAACAGGAGTGTGCCTGATGAAACCCCTCTCTATTCCCCTGTTGGCCCTGACCCTATTTTCTGCCGGAGCCCTTGCCGTGACCAATTCCTATCCGCTCACCAGCGAAGCCGATGTGCCCGCTCTTTACCAGCAAACTCTGCCTGACTTCTGGCGCCAGCATGCGGTTGAGGGGGAGTTCAAGGGCAAGGATGGGGTGACAATACGCTATGCAGCGCTGCGGCAGGAGAAGGTTGATCGCGCCATCCTCATCGTCAATGGCCGGGTCGAGAGCTACCTCAAGTATCAGGAGCTGGCGTGGGATCTCTGGCGTCAGGGCTACAGCCTCTATCTCATCGACCATCGCGGCCAGGGGATGTCCGATCGGATGCTGGATGACCCGCAGAAGGGATATGTCGACCAATTCGACGATTATGTGGTCGATCTGAAGCAGTTTCACGACCAAATCATCATGGCGGACCAACCTGCCAAGCTGTTCCTGCTGGCTCACTCCATGGGGGGGGCCATCTCGGCACGCTATCTGGAACGCTGGCCCGATGATATCAAGGCGGCCGTGCTCTCCTCCCCCATGCTGGGCATCAATCTCGGCGGTCTGCCCAAGTGGCTGGCCAAAGGATTGGCGGCCACCATTGGCACGGTCGGCGGCTGGATCGGCGAGCCCCCCTACGGTCCCGGTCAGGGCGCCTATCAGGATCACGGCTTTGCCGATAACGAACTGACTCACAGCCAACCCCGCTATCAGGCGTTCCGCCAGCTCTACGAGCAGCACCCGCAGATCAAGCTGGGGGGTGCCACCGCCCACTGGATTTATCAGGGGATCACTGGCGCCGATGCCGCTATCGCCGATGCGGGCTCCATCAAGACCCCGCTGTTGGTGCTGCAGGCTGGCGACGACAAGATTGTGGATAATGCCGCCCAGGATCGCTTCTGCTCTCTGGCAAAATGCGAAGGGGGCAAGCCGCTGCGTATCGAGGGTGCCTGGCATGAACTGCTGATGGAGACGGATGACAAGCGCCAGCCCGCCCTGACTGCTATGGCTGAATTTTTCGCCCGCTTCTGAGCTGGCTATTTTTTGTAACCCTAAATAAATGGGGTGACAGTGCGGGCTAAGGTAAACTGCCCCTGTTTTCAATTGATGCCGAGGTAATGATGTTCAAGGTAGTTGTATCCGATCTCGATGGCACTCTGCTCAACAAGCAGCACCAGATCTCTTCCCGTACCCGGGATACCCTGCACCGCCTGGTAGCACACGGTGTGAAATTCGTGGTCGCCACCGGCCGTCATCACGTTGACGTACGCAGCTTCCGCGATGCGCTGGGGATGGACATCAACCTCATTACCTCCAATGGCGCCGTGGTCCATGACAAACAGGATCAGCTGATTTTCAACCAGCCGCTGCCGGCCGAGATCGCCGCCGAACTGATTGCGCTGGAGCGCGATCCCTCCATCCACCTCAACGTCTATCAGGGGGATGACTGGGTGGTGGAAGAGGAGCTGCCCTGGCTGCTGAGCTTCCACGACGAGTCAGGGTTCACCTACCGTCTGGTCGATGACCTGAAGCAGGAACCGAAAGAGAAGATCAACAAGGTGTTCTACATCGGCGACCACGAGAAACTGCTGAAGATCGAGGCGCACCTCAACCAGCGCTACGGCGACCAGCTCAACGTCACCTTCTCATTGCCAGACTGCCTCGAAGTGATGCACGCCGGGGTGCATAAGGGCAATGCGGTGCGTGCTGTGCTGGAGCAGAACGGTTTCGACATGTCGGAGGCGATCGCCTTCGGCGATGGCATGAACGACTTCGAGATGTTGACCATGGTGGGACGCGGTATCGTGATGGGCAACGCCCATGACCGCCTGAAAATGGCGCTGCCGGAGTATGAGCAGACCCTCACCTCCGACGAAGATGGCGTCGCCGTCTATCTGGAGAAGCTGTTCGAGCTGGAGAGCGTCAGCGCAGCCTGATCCTCTTCATCCCGAGATCCGATTCAGCAAAGCCTCACCATGTGAGGCTTTGTTTTTTCAGTGTTTCCAGCCAGGGATTGGGCCGCTGCCAGCTGAAGCTCTGGTTCGCTCCGCCGTAGCATTCGGCCAGCCGCAGTGGCGTGCCGGGGGTATGACGTCGCCCGGCCACATCGAGGCAGCGGGAAACCTTGCTGTTGAACAGCTTGTCTTTCTGCCACTCCCACTGCGCCTGACCGTCACAGGGTGCCAGCATCACTTCGCTGTCATTTTTGGCTTGCAAACAGAGATCCTGCAGGCGCAACTCTCCCAGATCCCACTCGAACAGTTGATCGTCTTTTCCGCTGCAAGGTTGTGCCAACACCTTCTGTTGGGACACCGCAACGCAAAAATCACCGCTGGTCAGCAAGGGGGAGAGAGAACGCTCCTCCTGCGGTTGCGATGCAATGGAGCCCATCATCACATCGGTGGATGGCGGCTTGATGGTACAGCCCCCCAGCAGCAAGGCAGCCAGCAGGGCGGGAGAGCAAGCAAAGGAAATTTTGTTATTCATGGAAAAATGCCTGAAATGGGCCGATGACATCCGGTTGTCAGTGACTCGAGGCTGAAGCATAACCGAAAGGCGGGGCGTGCTGCCCAAATAGAGTGTAAACAGACGTAACAGGGAGAGAGTGCTGAGCGGAGGCCGGAAAGCAAAAAACCCCGCCGAAGCGAGGTTTTTCTAAATGTGGTCGGTGATAAAGGATTCGAACCTTTGACCCTCTGGTCCCAAACCAGATGCGCTACCGGACTGCGCTAATCACCGAGGCTATTTCTTTCAAAATAGTTTACTTCAAAAAAACAAAGACGACCTGATAGTCATCCTCGTCATACAGCAAGTATGGTGCGAAGAGAGGGACTCGAACCCTCACACCCGGGGGGCACTAACACCTGAAGCTAGCGCGTCTACCAATTCCGCCACCTTCGCGTACCTGACAAGCTGTAAAATGGGGTGGCTGATGGGGCTCGAACCCACGACAACCGGAATCACAATCCGGGACTCTACCAACTGAGCTACAGCCACCACAGCTGTTTCGTTCCACAACAACGCCCGTTTAACCGACGCACTTTTGATGGTGCGCCCGACAGGATTCGAACCTGTGACCTCTGCCTCCGGAGGGCAGCGCTCTATCCAGCTGAGCTACGGGCGCTACGCTGTCGAACGGGGCGAATAATAATAACGGGGGGCATGATTGTCTACACTTTTTTTGGCATCTTGCGCCAACCGTTGCTTTTTCAAGCGCATTGCGCAATTTTCTTCCACAACGCCCCTGCAATCCGCGGAAAAGGGGCTGATTCCCACCGCAAATCGCCTTGCTGCCTTGACTTGACTTGATGCCCATCTAGAATGAATGAACGTTCATTCAATCGAAAGTCACACTGATGATTCTGGATAAAAAAGAGAGCATCTTCAACGCGGCCCATGAGGTGCTGGGTGAACGGGGTTTTCATGGTCTGTCGATTGCGGAAGTAGCCAAAAAGGCCAATGTTGCCACCGGCACCATCTATCGCTACTTCGGCGATAAGGATGATCTGATCCGCCAGCTGCATCAGCACACTATCTTGCAGTGTGTGCCCATGGTCATGGCCGATGTAGAGATCGATAAAGTTTCATTTCAACAATTTCGCCAATTATGGCTCAATATTCATGCCATTTTTGTTAACGAACCGAACGCTATCCGGTGCAAATTGCAGTACGAGAGCTCTCCGCTAGGGGCAGAATTGGAGACCAATCCAGCCATCCTGGCCGCCTGGGCACCGCTGGACCGATTCTTTGCACAGGGCGTGGCACAAGGATTGTTTATTGATTTACCGATACGGGCACTCCAGGTGTTGAGTCTGGACAGTGTCATGCATCTGGCCCTGCAGTGCAGGGTTCATCACATCACGCTGACCGAATCGCAGTTGGAAACAGCAATCCGGGCCAGCTGGAATGCCATTTTATCCCCCAATCTTTCCACCTCAGGAGCCTGTTCATGAAAAAGTGGATGGCCATTATGTTGCTGATAGCGATCGCCTTGTTTGGCAGCGTCATCGGCTTCAATTTGTTCAAACAGAAGATGATTGCCCAGTACATGGCCAACCGGCCGGAACCCGAGTTCCCTGTCACCGCCATGGTGACCAAGGCGCAGGATTGGGTACCGACCATCGAAGCGATCGGCTTCATCGAGCCGAATCAGGGGGTGACCCTCTCCACCGAACTGGCCGGCACCATTGACGCCATCACCTTCGAATCAGGCAAACCGGTCAAGGCTGACCAGCTGCTGCTGAGCCTGGACTCCACCGTGGAACGGGCCAATCTGCGGGCCTCCCAGGCCAAGCTGCCGGCGGCTAAGGCCAAGTTCGAGCGTTTCCAGAACCTCTACAAGACCAGCTCCATCTCCAAAGAACAGCTGGATGAGGCGGAAGCGGCCTATCGCTCGCTGGAAGCGGATATCGAAAGCCTGAAGGCGACCATTACCCGCCGTGAAGTTCGCGCGCCGTTCAGCGGTGTCGTTGGCCTGCGTAACGTCTTCCTCGGCCAGTATCTGCAGCCGGGTACCGATATCGTGCGGCTGGAAGATACCAGCGTGATGCGCCTGCGCTTCACCGTGCCCCAGACCGATATCTCCAAAATCACTCTGGGCCAGACCATCAAGATCAATGTGGATGCCTATCCGCAAACCCAGTTTGATGGTCACATCACCGCCATCGAGCCTGCGGTCAACTTCCAGAGCGGCCTGATCCAGGTACAGGCAGACATCCCGAACAACGACGGTCAGCTCCGTTCCGGTATGTTCGCCCGTGCCAGCATCATTCTGCCGACGGTGAAAGATCAGATGGTGATCCCGCAAACCGCTATCTCCTTCACCCTTTACGGTCAGAACGTCTACGTGCTCAAAGAGGGCGAAGAGACGGACAAAGAAGGTAACAAGGTGAAAGTGCTGCGAGCCAAGCAGGTAGTAGTCAAGGCCGGTGAGCGCCGTGGCAACGATGTGCATGTGCTCTCCGGCATCCAGGCCGGTGACCAGATCGTACTGTCGGGTCAGGTTCGCCTGAGCAACGACACCAAGGTGCATGTGGTCGAGAACGATGCCCTGGCCGTTCCGGCACAAACCCCGATGCTGTAAGCGCGGAGATCTGCGATGCGATTTACTGACATATTTATAAAACGGCCTGTGCTGGCGATCTCGCTCAGCTTCCTGATCGCCTTGCTGGGCTTTCAGGCCATCTTCAAGATGCAGGTACGGGAATACCCCGAGGTGACCAACACGGTGATCACCGTCAGCACTGGCTACTATGGCGCCAGTTCTGATCTGATCCAGGGGTTCATCACCCAGCCGCTGGAACAGGCGGTCGCGCAAGCCGACAACATCGACTTCATGACCTCCTCCAGCCAGCTGGGCAGCTCCACCATCACTGCGTACATGAAGCTCAACACCGACCCCAACGCCGCGCTGTCCGACATCCTGGCGAAGGTGAACTCGGTACGCTCCCAGTTGCCGAAAGAGGCGGAAGACCCGTCGGTCACCTCCTCCACCGGTTCAACCACCGCGGTGCTCTACCTCGGCTTTACCAGCCCGGAGCTCAATTCCAGCCAGATCACCGACTATCTGGAGCGGGTTATCAAGCCGCAGCTCTTTACTGTCGGCGGGGTCTCCAAGGTTGACCTCTACGGCGGTGTCGAGTTTGCCCTGCGGGTATGGCTGGATCCGGCCAAGATGGCGGCCTTCAACCTGACTGCCAGCGACGTGATGACGGTGCTCAACAGCAACAACTATCAGTCCGCGACAGGTCAGGCGACCGGTTACTTCACCCTGTTCAACGGCAACGCCGAGACCCAGGTCAAGGATGTCGACGAGCTGAAGCGTCTGGTCGTTGCTACCCGTGATGGCAAGGTGATCCGCCTTTCCGATATTGCCAAGGTGACCCTCGAGAAGAGCCACGACATCTATCGCGCCAGCGCCAACGGCCGCGAAGCGGTGGTCATGGCGGTCAACGCCGCGCCGACAGCCAACCCCATCAACATCGCCCACGATGTGCTGGCGTTGCTGCCGAGCCTTGAGCGCAATATGCCGAGCACCATGCATCTCAACGTGATGTATGACTCCACCGTGGCGATCAACGAGTCCATCCACGAGGTTATCAAGACCATCCTGGAGGCAGCCGCCATCGTTCTGGTGGTCATCACCCTGTTCCTCGGTTCGTTCCGCGCGGTCATCATCCCGATCATCACCATTCCGCTCAGTCTTATCGGCGTAGTGATGATGATGGATATGTTCGGCTTCTCGATAAACCTGATGACCCTGCTGGCGATGGTGCTGGCGATCGGTCTGGTGGTGGATGACGCCATCGTGGTGCTGGAGAACGTCGACCGCCATATCAAGGAGGGGGAAGAGCCGTTCCGGGCCGCCATTATCGGTACCCGTGAAATTGCGGTGCCGGTTATCGCCATGACGGTTACCCTGGCCGCGGTTTATGCCCCTATCGCCCTGATGGGGGGTATCACCGGCTCTCTGTTCAAGGAGTTTGCCCTGACCCTGGCTGGCGCCGTGTTCGTCTCGGGCATCATCGCCCTGACTCTGTCCCCGATGATGTGTTCCAAGATGCTCAAGGCCAACGAGAAGCCGGGCAAATTCGAGAGCACAGTCCACCACCTGCTGGAACGGATGACCGATCGCTACGACAGCATGCTGCACGCCGTGATGAAAAAGCGCCCCGTCATCGTGGTGTTCGCCGTCATCGTCTTCGCCAGCCTGCCGCTGCTGTTCAAGTTCATCCCGAGCGAACTGGCACCGTCAGAGGACAAGGGGGTAATGGCCGTGCTGGGTACCGCACCGTCCAACGCCAACTTGGACTACATCGAAAACACCATGGCGGATGTGAACAAGATCCTGGACGACCAGCCCGAGATCGCCTTCTCCCAGGTCTTCTCAGGGGTGTTCAACGCCAACCAGGCGTTCGGTATCGCCTCCATGGTGCCCTGGAGTCAGCGTGAAGCGAGCCAGAAAGAGGTGTTGGACCGGGTCGCCAATCTGGTGAAAGACATTCCGGGTATGGCCATCACCACCTTCCAGTTCCCGGAACTGCCGGGTGCATCGAGTGGTCTGCCGATCCAGTTCGTCATCACCACCCCGAACAGCTTCGAAAGCCTGTTCCTGGTGGCTGGTGAAATTCTGGCAGCGGCGCAGAGTAACGGTCAGTTCGTCTATTCGGATCTCGATCTGAACTACGACTCCGCCACCATGAAGATCCGCATCGACAAGGACAAGGCGGGTGCCTACGGCATCACCATGCAGGATATCGGAATCACCATGGGCACCATGATGGCGGACGGTTACGTCAACCGTATCGACCTGGATGGCCGCTCCTACGAGGTGATCCCGCAGGTCGAGCGCAAATACCGCCTCAATCCGGAGTCCATCAAGGGCTATTACGTGCGGGCCGCCGACGGCAAGTCGATCCCGCTCGGCAGTCTGATCAGCATTGAAGTGGTTGGCGAGCCCCGTGCCCTGCCCCACTTCAACCAGCTGAACTCCGCCACCATAGGCGCCGTTCCGGCGCCGGGCGTGGCCATGGGTGATGCGATCAACTGGTTCCAGACCACCGCCGACGAGAAGCTGCCACAAGGCTATCGTTACGACTTCATGGGTGAAGCCCGTCAGTTCGTCACCGAAGGCAATGCGCTCTATGCCACCTTCGCGCTGGCACTGGCGATCATCTTCCTGGTGCTGGCAATCCAGTTCGAGTCGGTGCGTGACCCGCTGGTCATCATGGTTTCTGTACCGCTCGCCATCAGCGGTGCCTTGATTGCCCTGGCATGGGGTATGGCGACCATGAACATCTACTCCCAGGTGGGCCTCATCACTCTGGTGGGTCTGATTACCAAGCACGGTATCCTGATCTGTGAAGTAGCAAAGGAAGAGCAGTTGCTGCGCGGCATGAACCGAATGGAAGCCGTGATGCAGGCCGCCAAGGTGCGTCTGCGTCCAATCCTGATGACCACGGCCGCCATGATTGCCGGTCTGATCCCGCTGCTCTACGCCACAGGTGCCGGTGCGGCACAGCGTTTCAGCATTGGTATCGTCATCGTGGCCGGTCTTGCCATCGGTACCCTGTTCACCCTGTTCGTGCTGCCGGTGATCTACACCTATCTGGCTTCCGAGCACAAACCCTTGCCGGTATTCGATGAAACCATTCCGCCCAAAGCAAACGGCGGACATTAATCATCAATCACATTCAAAGGCCCCGTATCGGGGCCTTTTTTATGCTTCGCAGGAAAGACGACATAAGTGCATGAAGCAGTTAAACTAAAAAACACCACATCCAGACCGCAAGGACGCCATGTCAGGACTCTTCTCCAAGACCGCCAGGGCCGTAGGCCGCAACGGACTCTCATATCGCCTGCTCTCCTACATTCTGGTGTGCAGTACCGTATTGGCGATGATCATTACGGCGCTACAACTCGCCTGGGATTACCGCAAGGATGTTGCCGTCATCGAAGACAGCATCGGCCAGATCGAGGCCTCGTTCCTGCAACCCATCGCTGCCAGCTTGTGGAACCTGGATGAAGAGCAGGTCAAAGTGCAAATTGAAGGGATCATGAACCTGCCCAACATGCAGTTCGTGATGGTCAAGGAGATGCTCGGCAACTCCGAAGTCCCGCTGCTGACCCAGGGGGTCGAGCGGGAAAGCTATGATATCTCCCGCGAATTCAACCTCACCTATCAGGGTGAAATCGTCGGCAAGCTGTTCGTTGCCGCCTCTCTCGAGCAGATCTACCAGCGCCTCATCGAAAAATCGGTGCTGATCATGGTCAGCCAGACCATCAAGACCCTGGTGGTCTCATTTTGCATCCTGATCATCATTTACTATCTGGTGGTCAGGCACATCAACCGCATCGCCAACTACGCCCAGAAGTTCAACCTCGATCGGCTCGACATGGAGCTGGAGCTGGAAGGCCGCCCGCTGCCACGCAAGAAAGCCGATGAGCTGGATACCCTGGTTTCCACCCTCAACCAGATGCGCACCCGGCTGCGCGATGAGCTGCTGGCTCGCCATCAGGCGGCCGAACAGCTGCAACATGAGCGGGACTTCTCCGCCACCCTGATCAACTCCGCCAACATGGTCATCTGCTGCATGGAGCCAGATTTGACCATCGCCAGCATCAACCCAGCAGCCATACTGCTGACTGGCTACCATCAACAGGAGCTGTTGCAACACAACTGGCTGGATATCTTTGTCAGCCCAGCCCAGCGCGGCGAACTGAATAATATTCTGGCAGCAGAAGGCTCACTGGCCGACAAAGAGGTCATCATGCATGACCAGGAAGCCCACGAGCTGGTGCTGCAGTGGACCTTCGTCCCCTTCTACGATGGTCCCAACCTCAAGTACCAGATCGGCTTCGGCTACGACATCACCCAGCTGAAGAAGGTCGAGCGGGAGATTATCCAGCTCAACGAACAGCTGGAAGGCAAGGTGGTTGAACGTACCCGCAGCCTGAGCGAAGCCAACAACCAGCTGGGCAAGGCGTACGACGACCTGAAACAGGCCCAGCAAACCCTGGTGGAGTCGGAGAAGATGGCCTCCCTCGGCTCGCTGGTAGCCGGGGTGGCACACGAGATCAACACTCCGATCGGTATCAGCGTGACCGCCTCCTCCTACCTGCAGGAGCGGGTCGCCGACTTCAAGTCCCATATCGACTCCAAGCAGCTGTCGCGCTCCTATCTCAACGAGTTCACCGTCAACCTCGACGAGTCGATGCAGCTGCTGCAGAGCAACCTGCGGCGCGCCTCCGAGCTGATTGCCAGCTTCAAACAGGTGGCTGTCGACCAGTCATCGGAAGCGCGCTACAACTTCAGCCTCGCCGACAACCTGCATCAGGTGGTGGTCTCTCTCGGCCACAAACTGAAAAAGGCCCAGTGCGAGGTCGATATCCAGTGCGATCCCAAGCTGTCGATCTTCTCCTTCCCGGGCAGTTTTACCCAGATCTATTCAAACCTGATCCTCAACTCCATCAACCACGGTTTCGACAACTGGGATAAGCCGAAAAAGATCACCATCAAGGTGGAGCAACAGGGAGAGGAGCTGTTTATCGACTACTCGGACAACGGTCGCGGCATCCCGCCCGAAATATTGCCGCGCATCTTCGATCCCTTCGTCACCTCCAAGCGGGGCCAGGGTGGCAGCGGGCTCGGTACTCACATCATCTACAACCTGGTGGTGCAACTGCTGCGCGGTCGCATCAACTGCGTCAGCGAGCCGGACAACGGCGCCCAGTTTCATATTCGCCTGCCGATCCAACATAACTAAGCGCTGGCTCTTGTGAGCCAGCCGCTTTATCCCCATCATGCTGTGATTGCATTCTTAATGAGCGGAGAACCTCGCAATGGCACAGCATTTTGACTATATCGCCATCGGCGGCGGCAGCGGTGGTATCGCCTCTGCCAACCGGGCTGCCATGTACGGTAAGAAAGTTGCCCTGATTGAAGCCAAAGAGTTGGGTGGAACCTGCGTCAACGTAGGCTGCGTACCGAAGAAGGCCATGTGGTATGCAGGCCAGATCGCCGATGCCCTGAAATATGGCGCCGACTACGGCTTTGACACCACCCTCAACCACTTCAACTGGGCCAAGCTGGTCGAGTCCCGCCAGGCCTACATCGGCCGCATCCACCAGTCCTATCAGAACGTGCTGGGCAAGAACCAGATCACCGTCATCAAGGGCTTCGCCCGCTTCGTCAGCAGCAACACCATCGAGGTTAATGGCGAGCAATACACCGCCGATCACATCCTGATCGCCACCGGTGGCCGCCCGGAAATTCCGGCGATCCCGGGTGCCGAGCTGGGTATCGACTCCGACGGTTTCTTCGATCTGCAAAGCCAACCCAAGCGGGTTGCCGTGGTTGGTGCTGGCTACATCGCCGTCGAGATCGCTGGCGTGATGCAGGCACTCGGCTCCGAGACCCATCTGGTGGTGCGCAAGCACGCGCCGCTGCGCAACTTCGACCCCATGATCCACGAGACTCTGGTCGAAATCATGGCGCAGGAAGGGCCCAAGCTGCACACCCACGCCATTCCCAAAGCCGTGCTCAAGAACGCAGACAACAGCCTGACCCTGCAACTGGAAGATGGTCGCCACCTCACCGTCGACTGCCTGATCTGGGCCATCGGCCGGGTACCGGCTACCGACAACCTCAATCTGGCCGCCGCAGGCATCGCGCTGGACGAGAAGGGCTTTATCCCGACCGACAAGTTCCAAAACACTTCCGTCGCCAACATCTATGCGGTGGGTGACAACACGGGTCGCATCCAGCTCACCCCGGTGGCCGTCGCTGCCGGCCGTCGCCTCTCCGAGCGGCTGTTCAACAACAAGCCGAACGAGCACCTCAACTACGATCTGGTGCCGACCGTGGTGTTCAGCCACCCGCCCATCGGCACCATCGGCCTGACCGAACCGGAAGCCATCGCCGAATACGGCGAAGATCAGGTGAAGGTCTACCGCAGCCAGTTCACCGCCATGTACTCGGCGCTGACCCAGCATCGCCAGCCCACCCGGATGAAGCTGGTCTGTGTCGGCCCGGAAGAGAAGGTGGTCGGTCTGCACGGCATCGGCTTTGCGATGGACGAGATCCTGCAAGGTTTCGGCGTCGCCATGAAGATGGGTGCCACCAAGGCTGATTTCGACAACTGCGTTGCTATCCATCCGACCAGTGCAGAAGAGTTCGTCACTATGCGTTAAGGGCAGATGAAGTTGGCCTGTCACGAGCAGCCGGCTTCGACAACCATCTAACCCCTTCTCCCAAACCCGGCTCAGGCCGGGTTTTTTGATCCCTCCTCGCTATTTCTCTCGCAAATCCGTCGTTCTTTACGCCGATTTTACGCCTGCCACATGGCGCTTTATGGCGCCTTTACGCCTGTTTTACATACCCTTTTCAGCGTCAATGACACCAACAGAGTCGATACGCTCTTACATCGGCTCTCGCAGCTAATTATCTCAATGGAGTCGATATGAATTGGCTATATCTGCTGCTGGTCCTCGCCTTGATGGTCTATCTGCTGCGCGCACTCACGCGCAGTCACGAGTGAGGAACTAGAACATGTGGCAAGAAATAATCTATCCGGTGGCCTTCGTGCTGCTGGTTCTGCTACCGGCACCGCTGCTGGGCAACTACATCTACCGGGTATTTGAAGGCAAAATCCGCTGGCTGGCTCCGGTCGAGCGCGCCACGCTGGCTTGCTGTGGCACCGATGGACGGGAGCAGGACTGGAAGTCCTACGCCCTCAGCCTGCTGGCCTTCAACGGCGCCGGTTTCGGTCTGCTGTTCCTGATCCTGATGGCGCAGGGGTTGCTGCCCCTCAACCCGCAACAACTGCCGGGTCTGAGTTGGCAACTGGCATTCAACACCGCGGTCAGCTTTATGACCAACACCAACTGGCAAGCCTATTCCGGTGAGGCCAGCCTCTCCTACTTCAGCCAGATGGTGGGCCTGACCACCCAGAACTTCGTCTCCGCAGGGACGGGCGCCGCCGTCGCCATTGCCCTGTTCCGCGGTATCGCCCGTCAGCAGACCATCAACCTTGGCAACTTCTGGCAGGATCTGGTGCGTTTCTGCCTCTATGTGCTGCTGCCCATCGCGCTGATCATGGCGCTGGTGCTGGTGTGGCAAGGGGTGCCGCAAAGCCTCTCCGCCTATCTGCCGTTCCACGGTGTGGAAGGTCAGGAGCAGCTGCTGCCGCTCGGCCCGGCTGCTTCGCAAATTGCCATCAAGCAGCTCGGCTCCAACGGCGGCGGCTTCTTCGGCATCAACGCGGCACATCCGTTCGAGAATCCGACAGCCCTCTCCAACTGGCTGGAGATGGTCGCCCTGCTCACCATCGCCGCCGCCATGGTCTTTACTCTGGGCCGCTATGTGAAAGACATGGCCCACAGCCGCGCTATCGTCATTGCCATGACCATCATGCTGGCATTGGGACTCTTCGTTTCCATCACTCAGGAGATGAAGCTGGATCCGGCCATCGCCCAGCTCACCACTGACGCCAGCAATATGACTGGCAACTGGGAAGGCAAGGAGAGCCGCTTCGGCCCAGTGCTCTCCAGTATCTGGGAAGTGGCGACCACTGCCGCCTCCAACGGCTCGGTCAACTCAATGCACGACAGCTTCGCCCCTCTCTCCGGCATGGTCGCCATGATCAACATGCTGCTGGGTGAAGTGGTGTTCGGCGGCGTGGGTGCCGGCATCTACGGCATGATGCTGTTCGTGCTGCTCACCGTCTTCCTGTGCGGTCTGATGGTGGGTCGTACCCCGACCTATCTGGGCAAACGGCTCGGCATCACCGAAATGAAGTGGGTCGTCGCCAGCATACTGGTCATGCCGGTGGGGGTTTTGGTGATCGGTGGTGTCACCCTGCTGATGCCGGATGCCAGCACCATCATCGGCCATGATGGCCCGCACGGTCTGTCACGCCTCATCTATGCCTACGCCTCGGCTGCCGGCAACAACGGCTCCGCCTTCGCCGGTTTTGCCGCCGGTGACAACTGGCAGTGCATCGCCATCGGTCTGGCCATGCTGCTCGGTCGCTTCGGCTACATCATTCCGGTACTGGCCATCGCCGGTCAGCTGGCCCGCGCGCCCCGTCAGGAGACAAGCGAAGGGGACTTCCCCATCAGCGGCCCGCTGTTCGTTACACTGCTGATCATCACCGTCCTGCTGATAGGTGGCCTCTCCTTCCTGCCGGTGCTGGCTCTGGGCCCGGTGGCCGAACATCTGAGTCTGATCGGAGGTGCATTCTGATGAACCTGACCCTGTCGATCACCATCCGGATGCCAATGGCCAACTATCTGATGCTGGGAGCTTTCCAATGAGCAAGTCCACTGCAATGAGCACTGACACCATGTTGGTGAAGGGCAAAAAACAGAAATCACAGATCATCCAGGCAATGGTTGAGGCCCTCTATCGCTTCAACCCCAAGGCGCTGTTTGGCAGTCCCATCCTGTTCACCCTCTGGCTGGCCGCAGTCATGGCGACGGTGGAGTCCCTGCTGGGGCAGCCGTTCTCCGGGGTCGCCCCCTCACTGGCCTGGCAGCTGACCGCCTGGCTCTGGCTCACCCTCTGGTTTGCCAACTTCGCCGAGACGCTGGCCGAAGGTCGCGGCAAGGCGCGAGCCGACAGCCTGAAGGCTGGCATGAGCCAGCTCAAGGCCCGTCGGGTGGCTAATGCAAAAGATGGTCAGGGCGAATGGGTACCGGCCACCAGCCTGATGAAGGGGGATCTGGTGCTGATACGCAGCGGCGAGATGATCCCGGCCGACGGCGAAGTGGTCGCCGGCATCGCCTCGGTCAACGAGGCCGCCATCACCGGCGAATCCGCCCCCGTCATTCGCGAGTCGGGTACCGATCGCAGCGGTGTAACCGGCAATACCACCGTCGTTTCAGACGAGATCTGGGTACGCGTCAGCAACAATCCGGGCGAAAGCACGCTGGATCGCATGATAGCACTGGTGGAAGGGGCCAAGCGCCAGAAGACCCCCAACGAGATGGCGCTGGACGCCCTGCTGGTGGGCCTGACCCTGATCTTCCTGTTGGTGGTCGCCACCCTGCCCTGGTTCCTCGACTACAACGGCACCCAGGTACCGCGCCTCTACCTGATTGCCCTCTTTATCACCCTGATACCGACCACCATCGGCGGCCTGCTCTCCGCCATCGGTATTGCCGGTATGGATCGACTGGTGAAGCTGAACGTCATCGCCAAGTCTGGCCGTGCCGTCGAAGCGGCCGGTGACGTGCGCACCCTGCTGCTGGACAAGACCGGCACCATCACCTTCGGCAACCGGATGGCTGACGAACTGATCCCGGCCCCCGGCGTCGACCCTGCCCTGCTGGCACAAGCGGCCATGCTGGCCTCGCTGGGTGACAATACCCCGGAGGGCAAATCCATCCTGACCCTGGCCAGCAAGAGCATGGCCAAGCCGAGCCAGCTGGAGAGCGACAAGGTGATCCCCTTCAGCGCCGAGACTCGCCTGAGCGGACTGGATCGCAACGGTCATCAATATCGCAAGGGGGCGGTGGATGCCGTGTTGAACTACCTCAGCCTCGACCGCAAGGCGGTGCCTGAGCTGGTGCTCAAGTCAGTCGACAGCATCGCCCGTCAGGGTGGGACTCCGCTGCTGGTCTGCACTCAGGAGAAACTGCTGGGGGTGGTCTACCTCAAGGACATCATCAAGCCCGGTATCAAGGCTCGCTTCCAGATCCTGCGCCATATGGGGATCCGTACCGTGATGATCACCGGTGACAACCCGAAAACCGCCGCCGCCATCGCCGCCGAAGCCGGGGTGGATGACTTCATCGCCGAAGCGACGCCGGAGAAGAAGCTCGCCTATATCCGGCAGGAGCAGGCCGATGGTCGTCTGGTTGCCATGTGCGGCGACGGTGCCAACGATGCACCGGCACTGGCACAGGCTGATGTGGGTCTGGCCATGAACGAGGGTACCCAGGCCGCCAAGGAGGCGGGCAACCTGGTGGATCTCGACTCCAACCCCACCAAGCTGCTGGACGTGGTGCTGGTCGGCAAACAGCTGCTGGTGACCCGTGGCGCCCTGACCACCTTCTCCATCGCCAACGACGTGGCCAAGTACTTTGCCATCCTGCCAGCCCTGTTCATCGCCGCCTACCCGCAACTGGGGGCGCTGAACCTGATGCAGCTGGGCAGCCCACAGAGCGCCATCCTGTCGGCCATCATCTTCAACGCCCTGATCATTGTGGCGCTGGTGCCACTGGCTCTGCGCGGTGTCGACCTGAAAGGCTCGGCCGCCAGCCTGCTGCGCCGCAACCTGCTGATCTACGGTGTCGGCGGCCTGCTGGTGCCTTTCATTGGAATCAAGCTGATCGACCTGGTCATTACCGGCCTGGGTCTGGTGTAACGACGCAACCGGGATGCGAGGCGACCCCGCATCCCCAGCCATCCTTTTGGAGCAAGAGAATCATGATAGCAATCAGAACCCTGCTGACCCTGACCCTGCTGCTGGGCGTGGGTTATCCGCTGGCCGTCACCGGACTGGCCCAACTGCTGTTCCCCTGGCAGGCCAACGGCAGCCAGCTCACCGACAGCAAACAGCAACTGATCGGTAGCGCCCTGCTGGGGCAGAAATTCGAGCGGGCTGACTACTTCCATCCCCGTCCCTCCGCCAGCGATTTCAACACCATTGGCGGCAGCGCCAGCAATCTGGGGATGGGCTCACCGCTGCGGGCGGAGTTCGCCGAACAGGCCGCCAAGGCACAGGCTGAAACCCGCTCCCCCGCCATGCTGACCCGCTCCGCCTCCGGCCTCGATCCCCACCTGCCGCTCGATGCGGTGCTGGCGCAGGTAGATCGCGTCGCCAAAGAACGTGGACTGGATCCCGCCCAACTGACGGAGCAGGTCAAGTCGGCCACACAAGCTGGTATCCTTGGCCCGCAGGTGGTCAACATTCTCCAGCTGAACCTGCAACTGGATCATCAAAAGGGCGCCTGAGGGCGCTCCTTGCCGATCTGGCGTTGACCTCCATTTTCGACGCGGGCAGTTGGCTCGATAAGGATAACAATGGCTGATGTAGCAAGCGCTGACGCCCTGCTGACGAGTCTGATGCAGGAGCATGGGGATGCGTGATGAGGTAAGGGCTGACGCCCTGCTGGCGAGCCTGGAACAGGAGCACAAGGGCAAGCTGAAGGTGTTTCTCGGGGCCGCTCCCGGCGTCGGCAAGACCTACGCCATGCTGCAGGCGGTGCGGGAACAGGCCAAAGAGGGGGTCGATATCCTGATCGGCGTGGTGGAGACCCACGGCCGTCAGGAGACCCTGGCCCTGCTCGACAAGCTCGCCATCATGCCGCGCAAGATCCACATGCACCGTCAGCAGCGACTGGAGGAGATGGATCTCGACGGCCTGCTCGCTCGTAAACCGGCCATCGCCGTGGTGGACGAGCTGGCCCACAGCAACGCTCCCGGCTGCCGCCACGAGAAACGCTGGCAGGATGTGGAGGAGCTGCTCAACGCCGGAATCGACGTCTACACCACCCTCAACGTGCAGCATCTGGAGAGTCTCAACGATCTGGTGTGGCAGCTGACCGGGGTCAGGGTGAAAGAGACCCTGCCCGATCAGGTGCTGCTGGAAGCCGACAGTCTGGTGCTGATCGACCTCCCCCCCAAGGAGCTGCTCGGCCGCCTCAAGGAGGGCAAGGTCTATGTGCCCCATCAGGCCAAAGCGGCGCTGCAATCCTTCTTCTCCCTCAACAACCTCACCGCATTGCGGGAGCTGGCGATGCAGACTGCCGCCAGCCATGTGGAGGGCGATCTGCAACTGCAGTGGCAGGCAGCAGGCAAGAGCACCTTGCCGCTGCGGGGCAAGCTGATGGTTTGCCTCGGTGACCTGCACGGCTCGGCGCTGGTGCGTTACGGCCACCGCTTTGCCCAGCGCCGTCAGCTTCCGTGGCTGGTGGTACATGTCGACAGCAATGGCCGCCGCTCTGCCGATGTGGAGCAGGCGCTGGCGCTCGCCTCCCACCTCGGCGCCAAGGTGCTGACGCTATCCAGCCCAGCGGTCGCCAACACCCTGCTGGAGACCGCCGAACAGCAGCAGGTCTCCCAGCTGCTGCTCGGCAAACCCCACAAGGCGCCGTGGCGCCGTTCGCTGGTGCAACACCTGCTCAAACAGGCGCAGGGGCTCGAAATCACTCTGGTCGATACCGAGAAGCAGAAGCCCGAAGTGGGGATGCGCGTCTCGACGCCGAAAGATATACACCACAGCCTGCTGGCAGTGGTGATCATGGGGATCACCTCGGCCATCGCATGGGGACTCTCCTACTGGCTGCCCCCCGCAGCGTTGCCACTCATCTTCGTGCTGGGGGTGCTGGCGACTGCCCTCACCACCAGTCTGGTGCCCGCCACACTGGCGGCTGTGCTGGGCTTTATCGCCCACAATCTGCTGTTCACCGCCCCCTACTTCTCCCTGAGCGTCGCCAACCACAGCGACCTGCTCACCCTGTTTGTGCTGCTTATCGTCGGCATGACGGCGGGACGGCTCGCCTCCCGTCAGCGGCAACAGCTGATCGGCCTGCGTGAAACCCAGTTGCTGGGCAATGCTCTGCTCTCCCTGAGCCAAGGGCTGGCTACGGCCAGCAGCCCGGAGGAGGTGCTCAGAGAGGGAGCCCAAGCCATTTCGCTGGCACTCGGCCAGCCGACCGTGGTGATCGACAAGGAGTTCAACGACAGGCTCGGCAACGAGAAGCACAGACCCGGCCAGACCGACAAGGCGGCCATCGACTGGTGTCTGGCCCAAAAGCAGAGCGCCGGAGCCCACACCGCCACCCTCAATGCCGCCGAGGCCCAGTATCACCATCTCAGCGACGATCTGGTGATCGGCATAACGCTGGCCTATCCGCTCTCCTCCTCTGCCGAACACCAGCTGCAGGCGCTGCTCACCGACATTCGCGCCGCGCTGGCGCGGATCGACCTCAACGAGCGGCTGGCCGACAGCCAGCTACAGGCGGAGACCGACCGGATGCGGGCCGCTCTGCTCTCCTCGGTCTCCCACGATTTGAAAACGCCGCTGGCGACCATCATGGGGGCTGGCAGCACCCTGCTGGAATATGGTGACCGGATCCCCGCCGAAGACCGCAACGAACTGCTCCACTCGGTGCAGGAAGAGGCGCGCCGCCTCCACAGCTATGTGCAGAATCTGCTGGATATGACCCGCATCGGCTCCCCGGACTTCCAGCTGAAACGGGATTGGGTGGACCTGACCGATCTGGTGGAGAGCGCCCGCAAGCGGCTCGACTCCTCCTGGCGCCAGCACAAGCTGCGGGTCCATTTCGATCAGCATGTGCCCCAGCTCTATGTGCACGGCGCCCTGATCGAGCAGGTGCTGGTCAATATTCTCGACAACGCCTCCCGCTACTCGCCGGCTGGCACCCCCATCGAGTTCAAGGTGATGGTGGCCGAACCCGACCTTATCATCGATATCATCGATATCGGGGTCGGTATCGCCGAGTCGGATCGGGAGAAGATCTTCAATCTCTTCTACACCCAGCCGGTTGGCGATTGCGGCAGCCGTGGCACCGGGCTTGGCCTCGCCATTTCCCGCGCTATGATAGAGGCCCACGGCGGCAAGATTTGGGCCTTCTCCGGCCCCAATGGCAACGGCACCTGCATGCGCATCTCCCTGCCGCTCGCCCTCAATTCACCGGAGGTCTGATGTTTGACCGCCAGATCGGGTCACTCAGCCCCTCCCACCATTCGCCTCTGGAGGTTCGATGGCGCACATTCTGGTCATAGATGATGAAGCGGCGATCCGTCGCTTTCTGCGGATCAGCCTGATCGCCGAAGGACATCAGGTGAGCGAGGCGGTCAGCGTCACCGAGGGGCTGGAGCAATACCGTCACCTCAACCCCGATCTGGTGATCCTCGATCTCGGTCTGCCGGACGGCGATGGCATTCAGGTGTTGCAGGCCATTCGCGAGCACCACCCTAACCCGGTGCTGGTGCTGTCGGCCCGCGATTCGGAGCAGGAGAAGGTGCGGCTGCTGGATGCGGGCGCCAACGACTACATGAGCAAGCCGTTTGGTATCGGCGAGATGATGGCCCGTATTCGTGTGCTCTTGCGCCAGCGGGCCGGGGTCAGCAGCGGCGAGCAACGTCACTTCCCCGATTGCGGCCTGACGCTCGATATCAGCAGCCACAAGGTGACCATGAAGGAGGAGGAGATCCCGCTTTCCCGTAAAGAGTTCGCCCTGCTGCAAGCGCTGGTGTGCCACCCCGGCAAGCTGGTGATGCAGACCCAGCTACTCAACGACATCTGGGGGCCGAGCCACAAGGAAGACACCCACTACCTGCGCATCGTCATCGCCAGCCTGCGCAAAAAGCTGGGGGATAACCCCCAGCAACCAACGCTTATCGAGACCGAATCCGGTATTGGCTACCGCTTTATCGGCAACTGACGTTTCACGTGGAACGGCGCCCACAGCCAAGCAGTGCCAGCAGACCGCAGCCACTCAGCAACAGGCCGAGATCCTGCAATCCGGCCGCCACCGCCAATCCCAGACTGAGCAGCAGGTAGTAACCAAGCCCGAACAGGGCGCCTGCACTGCCTGCTACCTCGCGATAAGCCAACAGTGCCTGACTCAGCACATTGGGAATAGCCAGCCCGAAAGCGACGACGACACCCATCATGGGCAACAGGAACCAGAGGCTGGCCTGAGTCGCCCAGACCAGCAGCCCGGCGACCAACGCCAGAGCGCAAGCCAACCTGACCAGAGAGGACGGCAGCCACCCCCTCCCCAGCAGATGCTTGTTAAGCAGACTGCCGAGCAGGGTCGCCAGCGCCAGCAAGATCCCCGAGTAACCAAACTCGCCGACGCTCAATCCCAATCCGGCAAACAGGAACGGCGCCAGACTGTAGTAACCAAACAGCATGGTGTTGAACAGGGCGACCAGCATGGCACTGCGCCAGACTCCGCCATCCTTCATCATCCGGCACGCCAGCGGCCAGAGTGCGACTCGCTGGCTGGTGGCCGGACGGGTTTCCGGCAACTGCCAGCAGGTCACCAGCAGCAAACCTACCGCCAGTACCAGCAGACCGCTGAACACCCCGAGATAGCCGAACCCGCTCGCCAGCTGGCCGCCACTGAGCAGCCCCAGCACCGGACTGAGTGAGAGCGCTATGCCCATCACCGAGAAGACCCGCGCCAGATCGCTCCCCTGATAGCTGTCGCGCAGCATGGTCTGGGTCACTACGGATCCCACGGCGGCGCCAAAGGCCGAGATGACCCGGGCCAGCAGCAGAGTTTCAAACTGGTTGGCCAGCAGCGCCAGCAGGGTGCCGACACCATAGGTGAGCAGACCCGCCAGCATAGCGGGACGCCGCCCGATCAGATCGCAGAGCCGCCCCCAACAGACTACGCCTACCGCAAACGCCAGAAAATAGACCGACAGGGTCTGGGATGCCTGCCCCTCGCTCACCCGAAACTGGGTGGCGATGTGGGTCAGGACCGGGCTGTAGATAGTCTCCACAATCTGGGGAAACATCATCAACCCCACCACCAGCCAGAGCGGTGGCAACTTGTTGTTCATGACAAACCTCCTTCACAAGAGGTCGCCATTCTAGAGAGATGCCGATTGTCTGATTACAATAAGCAGGACTATAAACATCAAAAATCGGACATATGGCCTTTATTCTTCCCGATCACCCTTTTGACCCCGACCAGCTGACGGGCAGCGTGATCGGCATTGCCTCCGCCCTCGGTTGGCACGACTCGGGCCTGCATCAGCATCAGCGCCATCAGCTGCTGTTCGCTCAATCCGGCTGCATGACCATGGAGCTGGAAGGCCGGGTCTGCCTGCTGCCGCCCACCCGTGCCGCCTGGCTGCCTGCGGGCACTGCCCACCGGGTATTGATGCGTGGAGTGGTGGCCTACCGCTCCCTCTACTTCCAGCCGCACCCCGAGTTGCCCGGCACGGTGGAGGTGCTGGCGGTCAATCCGCTGCTGCACGAACTGATCGAACGGATGGCGCTTTGGCCGTGGGACAAACCGCAAGAGCAGCAGCAACGGACGGTGGCACTGTTTATGGAGGAGTTGGAGCAGGCACCGCGGGAGTCGTGGCAGTTGCCGCTGCCGACCGATCCCAGAGTGGGCGACTGGCTACAGCAGTTGAAACGGGGGAATGCCCTGCCCGATCGGCTCAACCGGCTGGCCGAGCGGGTGGGTGCCAGTGACAAGACCATTGGCCGCATCTTCATGCGGGAGACCGGCATGAGCTATCAGGCGTGGCGTCAGCAGTGGCGGCTGTTGCGCGCCATGGAGCTGCTGGCCGAAAGCGAGTCCATCAGCCGGATTGCCGCTGCGCTGGAGTTCTCCAGCGACAGCGCCTTCATCAGCTTCTTCAAACAACATACGGGACAGACCCCCCTGCGCTACCTCAACTCTCGGGGTGAGTCGCCACAGCCTGGCTCGCCTCCACCACCAGGGTATCCAGCGCCAGCGGTTTGAGGTTGTGCAGCGCATCCTGCACCACGGCATGGGATGCCTGTTGCAACTCGCTCTGCACATCCTGCTCCAGCTGGGCACTCTCCAGCTCGGGCCGCGGGTTTTCGTTGGCCATCACGTTCAGGCTCAGGGCACTCACAATCAGGGTAGCGATCAGGCTTTTCATCTGGTTTGCTCCGGTATGGTTGAGATGACCAGATAGCTATTCCAATAGTTGTGCCAATCGTCACGCAATTCATAACATGATGATTTTGTTTAAATTAACTATCTTTCGATACCAAATTGAGTCGCAAAATGCATTCAACCCGGTCATTTTTAAACCAACAGTTGGTGCTTTTAACCACGCTTGATTTTTGCACCATGTTCCACGTGGAACGTCCCATCTTTTTGATCGACACCCGCTTTTAAACTGAGCTATGGTGCTACATCTTCGTAACTGATTCTGGATCTGTCACCGAATGGAATTTTCCTTGTTCGGCGAGAAGTTCACTCGCCACGCCGGTATTACCCAACTCATGGATGACCTCAATCAGGGGCTGACCAATCCGGACGCCATCATGCTGGGTGGCGGCAATCCGGCCCCAATCCCCGCCATGCTGGAACGCTTTCAGGCCGAGGCCAAGAGCCTGCTCGACAACGGCGAGCTGGTCAAAGCGATGGCCAACTACGATGGCCCGCAAGGCAAAGACAGGTTCACCAAAGCGCTGGCCGCCCTGCTCAGCAAGGAGCTGGGATGGGATATCTCGGCTCGCAATATCGCCCTGACCAACGGCAGCCAGAATGCCTTCTTCTACCTGTTTAACCTGCTGGCCGGTGAATTTGCCGATGGCCGCAAGAAGAAGGTGCTGTTCCCGCTCGCCCCCGAATACATCGGCTATGCCGACTCGGCGCTGGCGGACGACTACTTCGTGGCCTACAAGCCCACCATCGAGAAGCTGCCCGATGGCCAGTTCAAATACCACGTGGATTTCGAGAGTCTGCAGGTAGGTGACGATATCGGGGTGATCTGCGTCTCCCGCCCGACCAACCCGACCGGCAATGTGCTGACCGACGAAGAGATCGAACATCTCGATCAGATCGCCCGCGACAAGGGAATCCCGCTGCTGATCGACAACGCCTACGGCGTCCCCTTCCCGGGCATCATCTTCAGTGAGGCCAAGCCGTTCTGGAACGCCAATACCATCCTCTGCATGAGCCTCTCCAAGCTCGGCTTGCCGGGCACCCGCTGCGGCATCGTCATCGCCGACGAGAAGATCATTCAGGCCATCACCAACCTGAGCGGCATCATCAATCTGGCGCCGGGCAGTCTGGGGCCCGCCATCACCATCCCGATGATCGAGAGCGGCGCTATCATCGCCCTCAGCGAACAGGTGGTGAAACCCTTCTATCAGCAGAAGGCGGAGCTGGCGGTGCAGCTGCTGCGCGAAGCGATCCCCGACCCGCGCTTCCACATTCATAAACCGGAAGGGGCCCTCTTTCTCTGGCTCTGGTTTGAAGGCTTGCCGATCCACTGTCAGGAGCTTTATGAGCGACTGAAGGCGAAGAATCTGCTGATCGTGCCGGGTCACTACTTCTTCCCCGGTATCGATGACCCCGAGTGGCGCCACAGCCAGGAGTGCATCCGCCTCAACTACTCCCAGAGCGAGGAGCTGGTGCGCCGCGGCATCGCCATTCTGGCCGACGAGATCAACGCCCTCTACGCTGGTTAATCCAATCCAGCGATACAAAAACAGAAAGGCCTGCAGATGCAGGCCTCTCTTGTTTATCGCGATCCGGTTTGCTTAGCCGGGCAGCGCCAACGGCTCGGGTTTACCGATGGGGATGGCACGGGGCTTGAGCGCCTCCGGCAGTTCGCGCGCCAGCTCGATGGTCAGCAGACCATGCTCCAGTTTGGCGCCCTGGACTTCCACGTGCTGGCTCAGCTTGAAGGCGAGCTCGAAGTCACGCTCGGCAATCCCCTGATGGAGGAACTGACGCTCACCGGCCGCAGCCCCTTTGCGCCCCTTCACCTTGAGGGTGCCGTTTTCGGTCTCCAGCTCCAGCTCTTCGCGCTCGAAGCCAGCCACGGCGACCGTGATGCGATAGCCATCCTGATCGCGCTTTTCAATATTGTACGGGGGGTAAGCGGCGGTCTTCTGATCGAACAGAGCTTCCAGCTCACGGGCCATCCGCTCGAAGCCGACAGCATTGGAATAAAGATGAGAAAAATCGAGGTTACGCATAATCCTATCCTTCTAATAAGCAACAGGTTCAACTCTCCACAGGCCCGTCGTCGGCACCCGGGAAATTTTAAAATTTCAGTGGATTCAGGCTATCAGCCGTTGATCTCGATCTTGCGCGGCTTCATCGCCTCGGGCACTTCACGCACCAGCTCGATGTGCAGCAAGCCGTTTTTCAGGTCGGCCCCTTTCACCCGCACATAATCGGCCAGCTGGAAGCGGCGCTCGAAACCACGTTCGGCGATCCCCTGATAGAGATAGTTGCGCCCGGTATCGGCCTGCTTGTTGCCCTTCACCGTCAGCAGATTTTCCTGGAAGCTCAGCTCCAGCTCTTCCTGGGTAAAGCCCGCCACCGCCATGCTGATGCGGTAGTCGTTGTCACCCAGCTGCTCGATGTTGTAGGGGGGATAACCGGCATTGCCATTGCTGGCCGCAGATTCGATGAGATTGGCCAGACGATCGAAACCAATGGCAGAACGATAGAGCGGAGAAAAGTCGATAGAACGCATAGTATTACCCTATTGTGAGCGATAATGGATTGTTTGCCCTCCTTATGGACGGGCGTCTGGTCGAAACCTCTGTCGAGCGTTCCGGCCTTGTTACCTATATAGGGGCTCACTTTTTCCTTTCAAGGGGATTTCTTTCAAATTTTTTAAATGTCCGCGCCGACCTGTAGAACATCAACCTGTTGGCCCGATAGTGATGATAATCGACCCGTGGGCCACTGATGGCAACTCGCTCCGTCTCCCATAATTGGTTGCATATCCACCAGCCAACATGGAGCTATCCCATGAAAATTACCCAGGTTCGCAACGCCACCTTGCTGCTCGACTATGCCGGCACCCGCTTTCTGATCGACCCCATGCTCTCGGCCAAGGGGGCTTTCCCCGGCTTTGAGGGCACCGCCAACAGCCAGCTGCGCAATCCGCTGGTCGAGCTGCCGCTACCGATCGATGAGCTGGTCGATGTGGATGCCGTTATCGTCACCCACGACCATCCCGACCACTGGGATGATGCCGCCAGAGAGCTAATCCCCAAGCATCTGCCGCTCTTGGTGCAACATCAGAAAGATGCTGATGCCATTCGTGCCAGTGGCTTTGAGGATGTGCGCCTGCTGAACGACCAGCCCGAGTTTGCCGGCATTCGCCTGCAACAGACCGGTGGCCAGCACGGCAGCGACCAGTTGATGGCGGTACTGGGCGAGCGCATGGGAGAAGTGTGCGGCGTGGTCTTCTCCCACCCCGATGAGCAGTGCCTCTATCTGGCCGGTGATACCATCTGGCATCCCCGGGTCGAGCAAGCCCTGCAACAGCATCAACCCGAGGTCATTATCCTCAACTGCGGCGATGCACAGGTGCCCGGGCTTGGTTCCATCATCATGGGCAAAGAGGATGTCGCCGCCGTTTATCAGGCTGCACCGCAAGCCATGCTGATCGCCAGCCATATGGAGGCGGTCAACCACGCAGTGCTGTCACGCCAGGAGCTGCGCGACTATCTGGCGGAACGGGGCATGATGGATCGGGTACGGGTGCCAGAAGATGGCGAGGCGATATCGCTGTGACCCGCAGGAGGGCCATGCCAGAGATGGCCCTTCGGCTTTCACTGCCGAACGCTTATGATGAGTGGTCTGCGCGCAGAGAGGAGCCAACATAATGCCCACCCCGATCGTTGCCGTGGTGACCTTCGATCACTTCAGCCCTTTTCACTGCGCCGTCCCCTGTCTCATCTTCGGCGATATTCTGCCGGGCCAACCGCTGTTCGAGCTCAAGATCTGCTGCGGCGATGGCAACCCTCATTCACACTCGGCGCAAGGCTTCACCATTCAGGCTCCCCATGGGCTGGAGGTGCTGGCCGAGGCGGAGATCATCGTTATTCCCTTCTGGCACGACCCGGCAGCACGGCCATCCGCAGCGCTGCTCGATGTCCTGATTGCCGCCAGAGCCAGAGGTGCCCGACTGGTCGGGCTCTGCCTCGGTACCTATGTGCTCGCCTACGCCGGACTACTTAATGGTCGCAATGGTCGCAAAGCATCGACCCACTGGGAGTACGAGCAGGATTTCTGCCACCGCTTTCCCTGCGTGCAGCTCGATACCAACGCCCTCTATGTCGATGATGATGGGCTGGTCACCTCGGCAGGCACTGCCGCCGGGCTGGACTGCTGCCTCTATCTGGTACGCCAGTACCACGGCTCGGCCATCGCCAACAAGGTGGCACGGAGGCTGGTGATCCCGCCCCACCGGGAAGGGGGTCAGGCCCAGTTTATCGAGCAGCCGGTGCCCGCCTCCACCCGCGATGTCCGGATGAACCAGTTGCTCGATCACCTGCGTGCCCATCTGGCCGAGCCTCACACCCTGGAATCTCTGGCGGCCCATACCCTGATGAGTCGGCGCACCTTTACCCGCCGTTTTCATCAGGCAACCGGCCTCTCGGTGGGTGAATGGCTGCTGGCGGAACGGCTCAGGCGCAGTCAGGAGCTGCTGGAGGTAAGCAGCCATTCCATCGATCGCATTGCCGAGCTGGTCGGCTTCAAGAGTGCTACCTCTCTGCGCAATCACTTTCGTGCCCGCTTTGCCATCTCCCCCAGCGAGTGGCGACGATCTTTTCGTGGCAACAATGTCTGATGACATCCTCTATACCCGCACACTCCGCTATGGCAGGTTAACCAGAGATCCCGAGGAGTCATTCCATGTCCCGTTCCGAACGCCTGCTGGCCCTGCTCCAGTTGCTGCGCGGCCATCGCTACGCCATCACAGGTGCGGAGCTGGCCAGCCAGCTTGGCATCAGCCTGCGCACCCTCTACCGGGATATCGCCACCCTGCAGGCACAAGGCGCCCATATCGAGGGTGAACCCGGGATCGGCTATGTGTTGCGTCCCGGCTTCATGCTGCCGCCGCTGATGTTCAGCGAGGAGGAGCTGGATGCGCTGGTGCTGGGGTCACGTTGGGTCGTCGCCCATGGTGATGGAGCCTTGAGTGCATCGGCCAGCAGTGCGCTTGCCAAGATAGAAGCCGTGCTGCCCGCCGACTATCGCCAGCAGCTCCAGAGCAATGCCCTGCTGATCGGCACCTCCCGCAGCGAGAGCCTCACCGATGAAGCCCCGCTACGCAGCGCCATCCGCCAGCAACGCAAGGTGACACTGAGCTATCGGGATCTCAAGGATGAGGCCTCTGAGCGCACCATCTGGCCCTTTGCCCTCGGCTACTTCGAACAGGTACGGGTACTGGTGGCCTGGTGCGAACTGCGTCAGGGCTTTCGCCACTTTCGGGTCGATCGCATCACCCGAATGCAGCCGCAAGATTGCCGCTATCCAAAAAGCAGAGAGAGCCTGCTGAAGGAGTGGCGCGCCACTCAGCAGATCCCGCAGCCGAAATTCATTGCTGACAGAAACTGACAGCAGGTAGCGCCATGCTGACGGGGTCGGCGCCGATGCGTCATCTCATCAGCAAGGAGCATCACCATGTTAGTCCCCCAGTTCACCATCCTCTACGTTACCAATCCGACCCGCAGCGCGCTCTTCTACCGCGAGTTGTTCGGTCGCCAGCCGGTGGAGGAGTCACCTACCTTTGCCATGTTCGTGTTCGAATCGGGCGCCAGACTGGCACTCTGGTCCAGCGCCACTGTTGAACCTGCCGTGACCCAAACGGCCGGGGCGATGGAGCTAGCCTTCGCCCTCCCGGATGATGATGCCGTCGATCGCTTGTCTGCCGAGTGGCTGGCGCGCGGGCTCACCCTGATCCAGGCGCCGACCAAGATGGAGTTTGGCTACACCTGCATGACCCTCGATCCGGACGGCCATCGTCTACGCCTCTACTGTCCGGCCCCCGAACTGGGCTGAGCCGGCACTATCAAGATGGATCCATGTTTCACGTGGAACGTGCAACATCCTCCGCCAGAAAAACAAAAAGCCGCTCACAGGGAGCGGCTTTTTTATATCGGGCTGACAGCGTCGATTAGACGTCGAGGTTGGCTACGCGCAGGGCGTTAGTCTCGATAAAGTCACGACGGGGCTCAACGGCATCACCCATCAGGGTGGAGAAGAGCTGGTCGGCACCGACAGCGTCGTCGATGGTGACGCGCAGCATGCGGCGGGCTTCCGGATCCATGGTGGTTTCCCACAGCTGGTCCGGGTTCATCTCACCCAGCCCTTTATAGCGCTGGATGTAGATGCCGCGTTTGCCTTCGCCCATCAGCCACTCGACCGCTTCGACGAAGCTGGAGACCGGCTTCACCTTCTCGCCACGCTTGATGTAACCGCCTTCCTCGATCAGGTTGGCGATCTCCTTGCCCAGCGAGACCAGCTGACGGTACTCGGAGGATTGCAGGAAGTCGTAGCTGATCGGATATTCGCGGTCGACACCGTGCTGACGTACCACGGCGTGCGGCACGAACAGGCGGCGCTCTTCATCGCGGCGAACCTGGATCTGGTACTGGATACCGTGGTTGCTCTCGTTGAGCACGGCTTCCATACCCTGACACCAGGCCAGCAGATCGCTCTCGTTGTTCAGCAGCGCTTCGTTCAGCTCAGGCTGATAGATCAGCTGGGTCAGCACGGCTTCCGGCGCACGACGAGACATGCGGGTGATCAGGTGAGTCACCGAGCGGTGCTGGTTGACCAGACGCTCCAGCGCCTCGCCACCGATGGCCGGGGCAGACTCGTTAACGTGCAGGGTGGCACCATCCAGCGCCATGGCGGTCTGGTACTGCAGCAGCGCGTCTTCGTCTTTCAGATACTGCTCCTGCTTGCCCTTCTTCACTTTGTAGAGCGGCGGCTGGGCGATGTAGACATAGCCACGTTCGATGATTTCCGGCATCTGACGATAGAAGAAGGTCAGCAGCAGAGTACGGATGTGCGCACCATCGACGTCCGCATCGGTCATGATGATGATGTTGTGATAACGCAGCTTGTCCGGGTTGTACTCGTCGCGACCGATACCGCAGCCAAGTGCGGTGATCAGGGTACCCACCTCTTGTGAGGAGATCATCTTGTCGAAACGGGCCTTCTCCACGTTCAGGATCTTGCCCTTGAGCGGCAGGATGGCCTGGTTCTTCCGGTTGCGGCCCTGCTTGGCGGAACCGCCAGCAGAGTCCCCTTCCACTATGTAGAGTTCGGAGAGCGCCGGGTCTTTTTCCTGACAGTCTGCCAGCTTGCCGGGCAGACCGGCGATATCCAGCGCACCTTTGCGGCGGGTCAGTTCACGAGCCTTGCGGGCCGCTTCACGGGCACGGGCTGCATCGATGATCTTGTTGACCACGATCTTGGCATCGCCCGGGTTTTCCAGCAGGAAGTCGGCCAGCTTCTCACCCATCGCCTGTTCCACTGCGGTCTTCACTTCGGAAGAGACCAGCTTGTCTTTGGTCTGGGAGGAGAACTTGGGATCCGGCACCTTGACGGAGATAACGGCAATCAGACCTTCACGCACGTCGTCGCCACTGGCGGCAGACTTGGCCTTCTTGCTGTAGTCCTCTTTGTCCATATAGGAGTTCAGAGTACGGGTCAGCGCGGTTCGGAAACCAACGAGGTGAGTACCACCATCCCGCTGCGGGATGTTGTTGGTGAAGCAGTAGACCCCTTCCTGATAGGCGTCGTTCCACTGCATCGCCACTTCAACGCCGATACCATCCTGCTCGGTGGTGAAATGGAACACCTTCGGGTGGATAGGGGTCTTGTTCTGGTTCAGGTATTCAACGAATGCCTTGATGCCACCCTCGTAGCAGAAATGCGCCTCGCGGCCATCACGCTCGTCTTGCAGACGGATGGAGACACCGGAGTTGAGGAAAGAGAGCTCACGCAGGCGCTTGGCCAGGATCTCGTAGTGGAACAGGGTATCGCTGAAAATGGCAGGGCTCGGCCAGAAGCGCACTTCAGTACCGGTGCCGGTGCTGTCGCCAATCTGCTTGAGCGGCGCCTGCGGCTCACCCAGATGATAGGTCTGCTCGTAGACGTGGCCGTTACGACGAATGGTCAGCAACAGCTTGTCAGAGAGGGCGTTAACGACGGAGACACCCACGCCGTGCAGGCCGCCGGATACCTTGTAGGAGTTGTCATCAAACTTACCGCCAGCGTGCAGCACGGTCATGATGACCTCTGCGGCGGAGCGGCCCTCCTCCTCGTGCATGTCTACCGGGATACCCCGGCCATTGTCACGCACAGAGACAGAACCGTCGGAATGGATCTTGACCAGAATATCGGAGCAGTAGCCAGCGAGCGCCTCGTCAATGGAGTTATCGACGACCTCGAACACCATGTGGTGCAGACCCGAGCCATCATCCGTATCGCCGATATACATCCCCGGGCGCTTGCGGACCGCATCCAGGCCCTTCAGCACCTTGATATTCGAGGAGTCGTAAGTATTTTCACTCATAGCTTACTCTCTGCCTTCTCTAACGTTTCGGAGATTTTACCTTGTTCCACGTGGAACAACTTACAGTCATTCGCATCCATCATGTCTGCGAGCTGACCGGTGTCGATGGCGGTGATAAACACCTGGGACGCACACTGCTTCAGCCTTGCGGCCAGCAAGCGGCGCTTGTCGACATCCAGTTCAGAGGCAAAATCGTCAATTAAAAAAATACAGCCACGGCTGCTATGTTGATTCAAATAGAGCCCTTGGGCCAGTCGCATGGCGCAGACCAGCAACTTCAGCTGACCCCGGGACAAAATATCCTGAGCGGGTACCCCGTTCGCCTTGAGGCGCACATCGGCTTTCTGTGGACCGACACCGGTATAGCCCAGCGCCCGATCCCGCTCAAACCCCGCCTCCAGCAGATCGCCGAGGGGAGTATCTTTCTCCCAGCCCCGGTAAAAGCCGAGACTGATATCGAATTCCGGCAGAAAATCCGCCGTCATCTCCTTGATCAGGGGCGTAATGGCCTGACAATAACTGGCGCGAAACTCGGCCAGCTCACCCCCCAGCCGCACCAGCTCCTGATCCCAGAACGCCAGCTGGCGATATTGGGTGCTCTGGCGCAACAGCGCATTGCGCTGTTTCAGCAGCCGCCGCACTCGTCCCCAGAGGGCAAAGAAGGTCGGCTCCTGATGGAAAACGCCCCAATCGAGCCAGGCGCGGCGAGCCTGAGGCCCGCCCGTCAGCAGGTTGAAGCCATCGGGATGGATCAACTGCACCGGCAACAGCTCCGCCAAATCGGCAAGCCGCTGGGCCTGCGCCCCGGCAATCTTGAGCTGGGTCTCGCCACTCTTGTCTTTGGCAAGACCGATCGGTACCTGACGCCCCTCCAGTTCACACTGGGCAAACAGGGTAAAGGCCCTCTCCCCCTGGCGGATGACCCGCCCGGTCAAATGAGTGCGAAAGGAGCGCCCCAGACCAAGGTAGTGAATGGCTTCCAGTACGCTGGTCTTGCCGCTGCCATTACACCCAACCAGAATGTTGAGGCCGGGCGACAGCTTGAGACTGGCTTGCTGGATATTGCGAAAGTCGCTGAGCTGGAGTTTGACCAGGGACACGACTAGATCCGCATCGGCATCACCACGTACTGAGCATCCTGATGTTCAAAATCCTCAATAATGGCACTGCTGATGGAATCGCTCAGGCTAATCCGAATTTGGTCACATTTTAACGTATTCAGCACGTCCAGCACATAAGAGACGTTAAAGCCGATCTCCATCTCGCCAGCGGCATATTGTACGTCAAGCAGCTCTTCGGCTTCTTCCTGTTCCGGGTTGTTGGCGGTGATGCGCAGCAGGTTTTCCTGCAGATTGAGACGCACCCCACGGAATTTCTCGTTGGAGAGGATGGCGGCACGGGCAAACGCCTGACGCAGATCCTCACGACCGGCGATCAGGGCCTTGTCGCTGTTGCGCGGAATGACACGGCGCCAGTCCGGGAAGCGGCCATCCACCAGCTTGGAGGTGAAGATGAAACCGTCCAGCGCAGCACGCAGGTTGCTGCGACCGATCTGCAGCCGCACCGGCTTGTCTTCCGCCTCCAGCAGACGCACCAGCTCCAGTACCCCTTTGCGCGGCAGGATAACCTGATGATCGGGCAGCGATTCCCCTACTACCTCGCGGCGGCAGGTGGCCAGACGGTGACCGTCGGTCGCCACGGTGCGCAGACCGTGACCTTCGCTCTCGAACAGCATGCCGTTCAGGTAGTAACGCACGTCCTGGCTGGCCATGGAGAACTGGGTCGCATCGATCAGCTTCTTCAGCTCCAGCTGGCTGATATCGAACTCGAGCACGGATTCCCAATCCTCGATGTTCGGATACTCGGTCGCCGGCAGGGTCGAGAGGTTGAAGCGGGAACGACCGGACCGGATGATCAGGCGCTCGCCTTCGGTATTGAGACGGATCTCGGCGCCTTCCGGCAGACCACGGCAGATATCCAGCAGCTTGCGCGCCGGTACTGTGGTGCGGCCATCTTCGCTGGCCCCATTCAGATAGACCTGACCGATCATCTCTACTTCGAGATCGGTACCGGTCAGTGACAGCAGACCGTTGCTGACATCAAGCAGCACGTTGCCGAGGATCGGCAGGGTCGGTCGGCCGCCGAGGGCGCCGGACACCAGTTGCAGAGGACGTAACAGGGCCTCACGGCTAATTTCGAGCTGCATCTGTGCTCTCCGTTGTGATTAGGAGGAAAAGATTCGGATCAGGTTGGAATATTCGCGCTGCATCTGTCCACTCCATTCCGTTATCAGGAAGAAAGGGTACGGATCAGGTTGGAGTAGTCCTCCTTGATGTCGTGACTCTCCTCCTTCAGCTGCTCGATCTTGCGGCAGGCATGAAGAACGGTGGTATGGTCACGCCCACCAAAGGCATCACCTATCTCCGGCAAACTGTGATTGGTCAGCTCCTTGGCCAGTGCCATCGCCAGCTGGCGCGGACGGGCAACGGAGCGGGAACGACGCTTGGAGAGCAGATCCGCCAGCTTGATCTTGTAGTACTCCGCCACCGTCTTCTGGATATTGTCGATGGTGACCAGCTTCTCCTGCAGTGCCAACAGGTCGCGCAGCGCTTCGCGCACGAAATCGATGTTGATGGCACGGCCGGTGAAGTTGGCGTTGGCGATCACCCGGTTGAGGGCGCCTTCCAGTTCACGGACGTTGGATCGCAGACGTTTGGCAATGAAGAAGGCCACTTCGTCCGGCAGATGGATCTGGTTCTCGTCCGCCTTGCGCATCAGGATCGCGACGCGGGTCTCCAGCTCCGGCGGTTCGATCGCCACGGTTAGGCCCCAGCCGAAGCGGGACTTGAGGCGATCCTCGACACCGTTAATCTCCTTCGGATAGCGATCCGAAGTCAGGATGATCTGCTGATTACCTTCCAGCAAGGCATTGAAGGTATGGAAGAACTCCTCCTGGGAGCGCTCCTTGTTGGCGAAGAACTGGATGTCATCGATGAGCAGGGCATCGACGCTGCGGTAGTAACGCTTGAACTCTTCAATGGCGTTGTTTTGCAGCGCTTTCACCATGTCCTGAACAAACCGCTCGGAGTGCATATAGATGACTTTGGCATCTTTTTTACTCTCCTTGATGGCATTACCAACGGCGTGCAGCAGGTGGGTTTTACCCAGGCCGGTGCCGCCATAGAGGAACAGCGGGTTGTAAGCACCACCCGGATTGTCCGCTACCTGGCGGGCAGCCGCACGCGCCAACTGGTTGGACTTACCCTCGACGAAATTCTCGAAGGTATAGTTCACGTTGGTGTTGCTCTTGTGGTTCGGCTCGGGCTTGGCTTCAGCCTTGCTTTCCCAGCTCTTCTGCAAGTTATTCACAGGCGCGGCACCCTGTACCGGCGCTCTGGCGACAGCAACAGGATGGGGACGATTGCCTATATCAAAACGCAGGGCGGGGCCGTCGACCCCGCAGAGTTCGTTGATGATGCCGTTAACCCGGATGAGATACTTGTCTCGTACCCAGTCCAGAACAAAGCGATTCGGTGCATACAGGGTCAGAGTATTGTCACTCAACTCCGCTTGAAGCGGCCGGATCCACATGCTGAATTCTGCCGAGGGCAACTCATCTTGCAGCCGGTTAAGGCACTGCTGCCATAGCGAAGCAGTCACTCTAAACTCCTGTCGATTGATTAACTAAAGACCGGCTATTCTACGTTTTTAGCCGCCGGATCTCCAGCCATCGCCCAGTGGATCCAGCAAATAAGATCCTTGACTTTCAAGGATCCAGCGCCTTTGGATCGGATTTCATCCCCAAAGTTACCCACAGCTTGATCCACCGTCCGGATTGGTCGATCCCGTGCTTCTCTCCTGTTATTTCATATAACCAAATGTCATTTATTTTTTAAATTTTATTCCAATAACATCAGGGCCAAACCAGTTATTACAACTACAAATACAAGACATTGAGAGAGAGAAACACCATGAAAACATCCATCAAACTGATTTCCGGCGCAGCCATCCTGCTCGCCACCCTGTCCGGTCAAGCCATCGCCCAGGAGACCATCAAGGTCGGCATGTCTGGCAAATATTTCCCGTTCACCTTCGTCAAACAGGACAAGCTGCAAGGCTTTGAAGTGGATATGTGGAACCAGATCGGCGAGCGTACCGGCTACAAGGTCGAATTCGTGACCGCCAGCTTCTCCGGCCTGTTCGGCATGCTGGAAACCGGCCGCATCGATACCATTTCCAACCAGATCACCATCACCGACGAGCGCAAGGCCAAGTACGACTTCTCCCAGCCCTACGTCTATGACGGCGCCCAGATCGTTGTCCGCAAGGGCAACAGCACCATCCACGGTATCAAGGATCTGGAAGGCAAGAGCGTTGCCGTGAACCTGGGTTCCAACTTCGAAGAGCTGCTGCGCAAGAACGACCCGAACAAGAAGATCGATATCCGCACCTATGACTCCGCCTTCGAGCAGGATGTCGCCCTGGGTCGCATCGACGCCTTCGTGATGGACCGCGTCTCCACCGCCCAGCTGATCAAAGAGTCCAAGCTGCCGCTACAACAGGCTGGCACACCGTTCGAGACCATCGAGAACGCCCTGCCCTTCCTCAAGACTCCGGAAAAGCAGGCCGTACTGAAGAAAGTCGATGAGGCCCTGACCGCCATGCGCAAGGATGGCTCCCTGCGTCAAATCTCCGAGAAATGGTTCGCGTCCGACATCACCGACAAATAAATGATGCACTTCGATATCGAGTACACCCTGGGGCTGTTTCCCATCCTGCTCAAATACTTGGGCACCACGATGGAGATGGCCCTGTGGGGATTCGCGTTGGCACTCGTACTGTCGCTGGCCCTGGCGATAGTACGGGTCTTTCGCATCCCCGTGATCCACTGGCTGGCGATGCTCTATATCTCGTTCTTTCGGGGTACACCGCTGCTCGTCCAGCTGTTTCTGCTCTATTACGGGCTGCCACAACTGTTCCACGTATTTTCCGGGATGGATGCCTTTACCGCCGCCATCATAGGTCTGACCCTCCACTTTGCCGCCTACATGGCCGAGTCGATCAGAGCGTCGATCTTGGGTATCCACAAAAGCCAGATGGAAGCAGCGCTCAGTATCGGCATGAGCCGTTATCAGGCGATGCAGCTGATCATCCTGCCGCAGGCGGCCCGTATCGCCACCCCGTCGCTGATGAACTACTTCATCGACATGATCAAGAGCACCTCGCTGGCCTTCACCCTGGGAGTGGCCGAGATAATGGGCAAGGCGCAAATGGAAGCTTCCTCCTCCTTCAAGTTCTTCGAGAGCTTTATGGCGGTGGCGCTGATCTACTGGGTGGTGGTGATCTTCTTTACCCGCTTGCAGCATCTGCTGGAAATTCGTCTCAACCGTGCCTATTAAAGGAGGGCTCTAATGATCAAGCTAACCGGCCTCTCCAAGGCATATCACGGCAATCAGGTGCTCAACGGTATCGATCTGGAGGTCAAAAAGGGGGAAATTGTCGTCATCATCGGCCCCTCCGGCACCGGCAAGTCGACCCTGTTGCGCTGCCTGAACCTGCTGGAGACCCCGGATGCGGGCACCCTGGCCATCGACGATCTCGAGCTGAATCTGGCCAAGACCAGCGAACAGCAAGCGATCGAGCTGCGCAAACGGGCCTCCTTCGTGTTCCAGAACTACGCCCTGTTTGCCAACAAGACGGCGCTCGACAACATCGCCGAAGGGCTGATCACCGTCTGGAAGCAACCGAAAGCGGAGGCCCGCGCCACAGCGCTCGGCATCCTCAAGGACATTGGTCTCGCCGACAAGCAGGATGCCTATCCGGCCTCCCTCTCCGGCGGCCAGCAGCAACGGGTCGGCATTGGTCGCGCCATGGCGGCCCACTCCAAGGTGATCCTGTTTGACGAGCCCACCTCGGCCCTCGATCCCGAGTGGGTCGACGAGGTTTTGGGACTGATGAAAGAGTTGGCCCGCCAGCACCAGACCATGGTGGTGGTGACTCATGAGATTGAATTTGCTCGTGATGTTGCCGATCGGGTGATCTTCATGGAAGGGGGGCGGATCGTCGAGCAGGGCCCGCCGGATCAGATATTGGTCGATCCCAAGGATCCCCGTACCCGGGAGTTCTTGCGGAAAGTCCTTAAATAGCTCTCTCTTTGGCGGCCTGGCCGCCTTTTTTATTGAGGGATCCCTTGTTTAACCCCGGGTTGCCAGTATAATCCGGAGCCCTTGATCCTCTGGATCCTCACGCTCGGCAGTGGCCTTTTCAAGACCATGGCAGGATGAGAGGGAACGGCGGATTGACTAAAAGCCGAACTCTGTTTAGAATTCGGCCTCTTTTGCTAGTCGTCACACGCTATAGCTGGCGCGTCGGCTAAGTGTGACAATCAAAACTGTACAGAAATACGGAATCAAATCATGAAACGTACTTTTCAACCGTCCAACCTGAAGCGTAAGCGCTCTCACGGTTTCCGCGCCCGCATGGCAACTGCCAACGGTCGCAAAGTTCTGGCCGCTCGTCGTGCCAAGGGTCGTGCCCGCCTGGTAGTCTAATGCCTACCCAGCACACCTTCTCTCGGGAGTTACGTCTGTTAACTCCCGAACACTTCAAACGCGTTTTCGCCGAGCCTGTCCGGGCTGCTTCCCCGCAAATTACGCTTCTCGCCTGCCCCAATTCACTCGAACACTCTCGTCTTGGTCTCGCTGTGCCCAAAAAAGCACTCAAGCGTGCCGTCTGGCGTAACCGTGTCAAACGGGTGGTCCGGGAAAGTTTCCGCCTCAAACAACATCAGCTGCCCGCTATCGACATCGTGGTGATCGCCAAGGCCGGTGTGAAAGAGATGGATAACGAGGAACTGTTCAAGTTACTGGAAAAGCTATGGCGCACTCTGTCACGCCGTTGCAATGGGTAGCTATCAAACTGATACGCCTGTATCAGCTAATCATTAGCCCTCTGCTCGGGCCGCGCTGCCGTTTTACTCCAACTTGTTCCCAATTTGCGATAGAAGCCATCCGACTTCACGGTTTCATAAAAGGCGTTTGGTTAGCTAGCAAACGTCTATTAAAATGCCATCCCTTATCCGAGGGTGGTTATGACCCGGTTCCGCAACCAAAGCGAAGAAACTGAAGACTATGGAATCACAACGCAATCTACTCCTGATCGGTTTGCTGTTCGTGAGCTTTCTGCTCTGGCAACAGTGGGAGTCCGACAAGGCTCCGAAGCCGGCCCCGACTACCGTGGCCCAAACCGAACATTTCGTACCTGAAGCCGGTCAGACCGGTGATATTCCTCAGGTTTCCGAGCAAGCCAACGCGACTGCCGCACGCAAGCTGATCACCGTCTCCTCTGACGTGCTCAAGCTGACCCTGGATACCCAGGGTGGTGACGTCGTGTCTGCCGAACTGCTGTCTCACAAACTGGAAGAGGGCAAGGACCAACCGTTCGTGCTGCTGACCAGCCAGCCTGAGCACCTCTATATCGCCCAGAGCGGTCTGGTGGGTCGCAACGGTCCGGACAGTCAGGCCGAAGGTCGTCCTACCTATGAAGCCGCCCAGACCAGCTATCAGCTGGCCGATGGTCAGGATCAAGTCGTCGTTCCGATGACCTGGACCGACAGCAAGGGCGTGGTCTTCACCAAGGAGTTCATCCTCAAGCGTGGCGACTATGCCGTTGGCGTTGATTACAAGATCGACAACAAATCTGCCGAGCCGGTTCAGGTGCAGTTCTATGGTCAGCTGAAGCAGACTGTAGCAACGCCGAAGGATCAGGAAGGTCATGCCATGGTAGCCAGCGCTTACCGTGGTGGTGCCTTCTCCAGCGAAGAGACTCGCTACAAGAAGTACACCTTCGACGAGATGAAGGATGCCGACCTGAACAAGACCACCAAGGGTGGTTGGGTCGCCATGCTGCAACACTACTTCGTCTCTGCCTGGGCACCGAATGCCGACGATACCAACAGCTTCTACAGCCGCGTGATCCCTGGTAAAGGCCAGGCCATCATCGGTTACAAAGCACCGCTGGTAGACGTGGCCGCCGGCCAACAGGCCGAAGTGACCAGCAAACTGTGGGTCGGTCCCAAGCTGCAAGACCAGATGGCCAAGGTGGCTAACCACCTCGACCTGACCGTCGACTACGGCTGGCTGTGGTTCATCGCCCAACCGCTGCACTGGCTGCTGACCGTGTTCCACGGTTTCGTCCAGAACTGGGGTCTGGCCATCATCATGCTGACCCTGCTGGTGCGCGGCATCATGTTCCCGCTGACCAAGGCCCAGTACACCTCCATGGCCAAGATGCGCATGCTGCAACCCAAGATTGCGGCCCTGCGCGAGCGCTTCGGCGACGACCGCCAGAAGATGTCTCAGGGCATGATGGAGCTGTACAAGAAAGAGAAGGTCAACCCGCTGGGTGGCTGCCTGCCGATCCTGGTTCAAATGCCGATCTTCATCGCCCTTTACTGGGCACTGATGGAGTCCGTCGAACTGCGTCACGCGCCGTTTGCCCTGTGGATCACTGACCTGTCAGTGAAGGACCCCTTCTTCGTGCTGCCAATCCTCATGGGTGCCTCCATGTGGTATCTGCAGAAGATGAGCCCGACCACCGTAACCGACCCGATGCAGCAGAAAGTGATGCAGTTCATGCCGATCATCTTCACTTTCATGTTCCTATGGTTCCCGGCTGGCCTGACTCTCTACTGGCTGGTGAGCAACGTCATCTCCATCATCCAGCAGACCATCATCTATCGTCAGCTGGAGAAGAAAGGACTGCATTCACGCAGCTAATCTTCCCGTGATGACAAAAGAGGCGGCCTTCGGGCCGCCTTTTTTATTACAATGTCTCCCACTACGTTTTCCTATCAGCGAACAAACGAGCCAAGCAAGATGACAACAGATACGATCGTGGCCCAGGCCACCGCGCCAGGCCGTGGTGGCGTTGGCATAGTCCGGGTCTCCGGCCCCGCCGCCGAACAGGTCGCCGGGATAGTGCTCGGCAAGCTCCCGCGGGTGCGCTACGCCGAATATCTGCCGTTCAAGGATGAGCAAGGCCAGGTACTGGATCAGGGCATCGCCCTGCTGTTCAAAGCCCCCAACAGCTTCACCGGCGAGGATGTGCTGGAGCTGCAGGGCCACGGCGGCCCCGTCATCATGGACATGCTGATCCGCCGCATTCTGCAAATCGACGGCATCCGCCCTGCCCGCCCCGGCGAGTTCAGCGAGCGCGCCTTCATCAACGACAAGCTGGATCTGGCCCAGGCCGAAGCTATCGCTGACCTTATCGAAGCCTCCAGCGAACAGGCCGCCCGCAGCGCCATGCACTCCCTGCAGGGGCAGTTCTCCAGCAAAATCCAGCAACTGGTGGAGAGCCTGATCCGGCTACGCATCTATGTGGAAGCCGCCATCGACTTCCCGGACGAGGAGATCGACTTCCTCTCCGACGGCAAGGTGGCGGGCGACCTCTACAGCATCATGTCCGAGCTGGACGACGTGCGCGGGGAAGCCAAACAGGGCGCTCTGCTGCGGGAAGGGATGAAGGTGGTGATCGCCGGTCGTCCCAACGCCGGCAAATCGAGCCTGCTCAACGCTCTGGCAGGCCGTGAGTCAGCCATCGTCACCGAGATTGCCGGTACCACCCGCGACGTGCTGCGCGAGCATATCCATCTCGATGGCATGCCGCTGCACATCATCGACACCGCCGGTCTGCGCGACACTCAGGACAAGGTGGAGCAGATCGGTATCGAGCGCGCCTGGGCCGAGATTGAACAGGCCGATCGGGTGCTGTTTATGGTGGATGGCACCACCACAGACGCGGTTGACCCGCGGGAGATCTGGCCGGAATTTGTTGATCGGTTGCCAAAAAATATCGGCCTAACCGTCATTCGCAACAAGGCAGACCTGACCGGCGAGGATTTGGCACCGAGTCAGGAGCAGGGCCACGCCGTCTACCGCATCTCCGCCAAGACCGAGCTGGGGCTGCCCGCCCTGCGCGAGCACCTGAAAGCCTGCATGGGCTTCCAGGGCAACACCGAAGGGGGCTTTATGGCCCGCCGCCGCCATCTGGATGCGCTGGAGCGCGCCGCCGAGCGCCTGCTGGTGGCCAAAGAGCAGCTGGAAGTGTTCGTGGCTGGCGAACTGGTAGCCGAAGAGCTGCGCCTCGCACAGGAGTCCCTCTCCGAGATCACCGGCGAATTCAGCTCCGACGATCTGCTGGGCCGCATCTTCTCCAGCTTCTGCATCGGCAAGTAATGTGGTGAAAAATCAGCAATAAAAAGCAGCCAGTGAGAACATAAGGCATTGTAAATATTGGACTTTGTTTTTTACTGGCTATTCTTGCCTGATCTTGTTTCGTGAGAATTTACCCCGAGAGTACCCCGAAGTAACCTCTCGGGGTACTTTCGGGGGACACTTATGAAGATCAGCATCGAATTCCGCGAACCGGACGCCGAAGGCAAGCGCGCTCTGCGCTTAACCTATTACGCCGGCTCCTACCTTGACCCAACCACGGGCATCCGCAAGCACAAACGCAGCAGAGAGCCCCTGGATCTCTTCCTGTACGACAAGCCGCGAACCCCAGCACAGCGGCTCCACAACAAAGAAACCCAGCGAGCAGCCGAAGCCATCCGCGCCAAGCGGCTCTTCGAGTACGAGACAGGTAAACACCATCTGGATTTCTCGAACGCCTACAAGGCCAGCTTCTTCGAGTACTTCCAAGAGGTTACTGACCAAAAAGCGGCAGGCAGCAAGAGCAACCATTCCATCTGGATATCAGCCCTCAAGCATTTACGCCAGTACCATAAGCTGCCGGAGCTGACTTTTGAGGAAGTAGATCAGCTGTTCCTGGAGGGGTTTCGGCATTACCTGATGCACAAGGCCCGCACCAAAAGCGGCACACCACTCAGCCGCAACACCCAGAGTGCCTACTTCAACAAGTTGAGAGCAGCCTTGAACCAGGCAGAGCAGGATCGGCTGCTGCCGGATAATCCGGTACGCCGTGTCAAAGCTATCCAGGGGGAGAAGAACAAGCGGGTTTATCTGACCGAAGATGAGGTTCGGGCCATGGCCCAGGCTGAGTGCCGCTATGACGTTCTTAAGCGTGCCTTTCTGTTCTCTTGTTGCACTGGCTTGCGTTGGTCCGACATTCACAAGCTGACCTGGGCCGAGCTGGAGCCCTTCTATGGCCATTACCGTATCGTCTTCACCCAGAAAAAGACCAGCGGCCTGCAATACCTGGATTTGAATGACATGGCGATGCAGCTGATGGGGCGCCCAGGCAAGGCAACAGAGCGGATCTTCAAGGGCCTCAAGTACTCGGCTTGGCACAACATGGAGCTCACCCGGTGGGCGTTGCAGGCGGGTATAACCAAGAAGGTAACCTTCCACAGCGCGCGTCATACCTTCGCCGTCATCCAGCTTAACCGTGGCGTCGATATCTATGCGCTCTCCCGCTTGTTGGGCCACAGTGAGCTGAGAACCACCGAGATCTACGCCGACATCCTTGAATCACGACGCAGGGACGCCATGCTCGATTTTCCCAACGTATTGTTGTGATCATGATGAGACAAAGCCTCGACGAGATCTTGACCTGAATTGATCGAAACAGCTTAGCCAGTTAGGGAAGAGCCAACAAACAGGCCAGCGCAACCATACGCTGGCCTAGATTATCTTAGATAATATAGATCGGATCTCAGGATCGGCCTGCAGCCCAAGTAACACTTGGGTTTGACTGATTAGGCCTGTGACCAATATCGTGAACTTTGTGACCACTTTCGTGATAGTCCGTGACCATTATCGTGATAGCGCAGGCCGACCTATGGTGAACCGCCCCTTGGCATGTTCACTGATTGACCAACCCAGTTCAGCCAGTTCATCCAGTGCCTTGCGGACTCGCGATTGCCGCTTTCGGTCGGTGGCCGCGCTGGACTTATCAGGAAAAGCGTAAGAGACCAGTTTATCTAAACCTACTGGCTTGCTGCGGCCACAATCAATCCAGGCGCAAAGCCGCTGATGCAATATCCGAGCAGTGCTACTACGCAGTTGCCGTACCTCAGCCAGATCGATATAGGTATATCGGCCATTCCCCAACACGGCATTGGTCAGCAAAGGATTAAGCGCCACAAAGAGCCCATCGGTCAGGGCATCGCTGGCATAGTTCGCCAGCAGACGAAAACCGCTACGCAGGCCTGCCACCTGTGCTATTACCGACACCTTCCACAACCGCTCGACACTGCGGCGCACCGTGTTGGTGTCACGAGGGTTGGCGTAACCAATCTCCTTGGCCAGTTTGCGCAAGCTGCTTTTGACCACCAAGACATCCTGCTGGTTGGCAATCCCACGAAGCTGAAGTAGTTCTCGTAATATCTCTCCGGTTTCACCACTCGCAACAGGCTCAATCTTGCCGCCTTGTGATTCAAGCCCAGCTAGGGCAACCAACCCTTGAAGTACGCGCAAATCGTCGGCCCCCAAGGGTTCTGGCCCAGAAAACTCAATCTGATTACCGTTATCCAAACGGTAAATCACCGCCAGTTTGTCTCGACGGCGCTGACCAGGAGCGATGGCTCTGAACAATCCTGGGGCCAGACAGTGCATATGGTCGTGCCGAGCATGAGTTAGTTCAAAGCAAGGCACGTTTGCCTCCAGCCCGGCGTGTTACGTCCAACCTGACGGGGTGCAGCACGCCACCTTCCCCCCGCACCAACCAGCGCTCCGGTAGTGGCTGCCCATAATTACTTTTGCTTACTCCAAAGCGCACGTAAAGTTGGCTCAGCTCTGCCGATACGCCCAGCTGCTGCGCCTCTTTCTTGGTCATAGTGGCGAGATAGGCCTGCCAGCGGATGTTGTCCACCAGAACTGACGAACCTCGGCTTGCCTGCTGCAGATCGCCAGCTTCTTGGAATACTGCGGATTTGCTGGTGTGGTGTACAAACAACACAGCGCATCCCAGCCCCATGGCCAGCCGTTCCAACTGACCCAGCACCTGTGTCATGGCACAGGCCGCGTTCTCGTCGGCATCGTGGAAGCGCCTCAAAGTATCGATGACAATCAACCTCACCCCTTCAGCCCAAAGGGCAATCGCTTCCCACCAATAGCTATCCAGCACATTCGGACTGGATCCCAGCAGCGGTATAAGACGAAGGTCTCGTTCAACGTTGGCACGAAGTTCAGCGTCAAGATATCCGCCCAAGGCAAACAAGCGCTGGTGCAGTACAGGCCAAGGATCCTCGGCAGGCAGGTAGAGCACAGCCCCCCTGCCCAGATTGCCAAGCCCAATCCAATCCGGCCCACCGGATATCTGCATTGCCAGTTGCAATGCCAACATCGATTTGCCCACACCTCCCGGCGACACCAAAGCACCAACGCAGCCAACAGGCAGCCCCGGGAGGACAAAATCGAGGGGGTTCGGAGGTTCAGCAAAAGCCGACCGGAGATCCTGGGGCCTGTGAGATGCTATGAGATCTCGCTCCATAACAGCCTCACAACCGCCCATGACTAGCTTGCCGTACACGCTTGGTCACATGCTCAGTGAGCTCGGCGTCCGGTGAAATACGGTGGGAGAGCAGCCAATCGAGCAGCTCGGCTCGCTTAAAGTAGATCTTTTTGCCTTGTGGCTTGTAATGCGGCAGACGCTTTTCACTGGTCAGTCGATATACATAGCTAACCGATACTCCCAGCAACTCGGCACACTCCTCGGCAGAAATCACCTCCTTCTGCCCCTGTCCTTGCTGGATCACCAGCCGTTTCAGCTCATAAAGCTCTTTCAGAATTGACCCGTTAGGATCGCTGTAAACTGACGGATTTTGCTCACGCATGCAGATGATCTCCCTGTAACAAACATCAACATGCAAAGCGTACCGAGGACCTAACGAAATCCAGAGCGCTGTAAGTGCCCGTTTTGGGCACTTACAGCGCTTTCGGGAAAAATTTCACATGTGAAATTTTGGCGGAGGTCCTGACAGAAGGTTTACCAGAATAGCAACTGACAACGGCTGCTAACTTGACACCCAAGGTGAGCGCCAAAGAAAGCCAACATAGTTTTGTCCGCACACAATGGAAATTCCTGCATAAGAGAAATTTATAAAAACTATAAAAATCAATAACTTAATGTTTCTTTGTACAAACAGAACAAACTAGTACGCTTGTACTACTTGCATTGGTGGGGTAAAGATAGGATACTTTCAATCGTAGTAGAGCAGTACAACTTGAGTTGAAGAGGCGGTGCTAAGTTGGTGCTTCCACCGCCTCTCGATACTAGACCCAGACCCCAATGAATAAGGTGAGCCCAATGCCGGATAAATGTTATCAAAATTCCAAACAGAATGCCACCAACCGCATTCCACGCACGATCATCATCAACCTATTTCTGATGGTCATCTTGAAACAGATGCCTTATCACTCCATAGAATACGATCTCTCTATTAATATGGGTGATACCAACATAAGACAAGTCGTCACCATAACCTCTAATGAGGGAAAGGGGGAGTAATCCCCTTTTTATGATAAACATGAGAAAAACCATAAAACTGAGTGACATTGCCGAAATAAGACTCGGCATGGCTTTTAAATCTGCTATCAAAGAAGACTTTCTCACCGGGTCCTGTTACCTCATACAAACAAAAGATATAACTCCAGATGATAAAATCGATCTAAATAACTTAATAAAAGTGCAACCTGAAATACATATATCACATCACTCCTTGTCTTATGGTAACATTTTACTCAGACTCAGGGGACCTGTGTTTTCTGCTGCTATATTTGAATCGGTGTCCGACTTACCAGTTGTTACAACAAATCAAACCGCTGTCATTATATGCGACAGGCTCGAAGTATCGCCTCATTTTCTTCTCTGGTATATTAATTCCAACATAGGGCAACGCTACTTCTCCGAGGTTAGTGAAGGAACCAATATAAATAAAATATCAGCAAAAATAATTGGTGACATGCCAATAGAGCTGCCTAGCAGAATGGACCAAGAGAGAATAGCCAATATCAATCAAACTTGGCTACAACAAAAATACACATACAAAAAACTCATAGAGAATGGTGATACACTATTCAATAAAATTTGTAATAACATCCAACAGGATAAATTCAGATATGAACAATAAAATAAATCAGGATGCCGTAAACAATATTCTTTGGAGTGTTTGTGATACATTCCGAGGCACCATCAGCGCCGACACCTACAAAGACTTCATCCTCACCATGCTGTTCCTGAAGTACATCTCTGATGTCTGGCAGGATCACTACGACAGCTACAAGAATGACTACAAGGACGCTCCCGAACTTATCGAGGAGATGATAAAGAGCGAACGCTTTGTGCTGCCCAAACAATCCAGCTTCTACACCCTCTATGAACGACGTTACGAGCCAGGAAACGGCGAGCGGATCGATCAGGCTCTGCACGCACTGGAAGAAGCCAACGGCACCAAGCTCAAAGATGGCAACAAGAGCGTGTTCCAAGACATCAGCTTCAACAGCGATCGCCTCGGCGAAGAGAAGCAGAAAAACACCATACTGCGAGACCTGCTGGAGGTGTTTGCAAATCCAGCTCTCGATCTGCGGCCAAGCCGGGTCGGCAACCTCGACGTGATTGGCAACGCCTACGAGTACCTGATCGGCAAGTTTGCCGCCAACAGCGGCCAGAAGGCTGGCGAGTATTACACCCCACCCGAGGTTTCTGATCTGATGGCCGAACTGCTAGACCCGCAGCTTGGCGATACCATCTGCGATCCTGCATGTGGTTCTGGGTCGCTCTTAATGAAATGTGGCCGCAAAGTGGCACAAAAAAACCGTGGCCAGAAGCGTTACGCCCTCTACGGACAGGAAGCCATCGGTTCCACTTGGTCGCTGGCCAAGATGAACATGTTCCTGCACGGGGAAGACAACCACAAAATCGAGTGGGGCGATACCATCCGCAACCCCAAGCTGCTGGATAAAAACGGCGACCTTATGCACTTCGATATCGTGACGGCCAACCCGCCGTTCTCACTCGACAAATGGGGTCATGACGAGGCCGAACACGATAAATTCGGTCGCTTCAAGCGCGGTATCCCGCCCAAAACCAAGGGGGATTACGCCTTTATTCTCCATATGATCGAAACCTTGAAGCCAAAAACGGGACGTATGGGGGTTGTGGTGCCCCATGGCGTGCTATTCCGGGGTTCGAGCGAAGGGAAAATTCGCCAGCAGCTGATCGATGAAAACCTGCTCGATGCGGTGATCGGTTTGCCAGAGAAGCTGTTCTATGGCACCGGCATCCCCGCCGCCATCCTGATCTTCAAAAAGGAGAAGGTGGACGACAATGTGTTGTTTATCGATGCCAGCCGAGACTTCAAGCCGGGCAAGAACCAGAACGTGCTGAGCCCGGAGAATATCGCCAAAATCGTTGCCACCTACCGCAACGGCGGCAATGTCGATAAATACGCCTATCTTGCCTCACGTAAAGAGATCAAGGAGAACGACTACAACCTCAATATCCCCCGCTATGTGGATACCTTCGAGGAGGAGGCCGAGATCGATCTGCTGGCGGTGCGTGCCGAGCGGGAACAGCTTAAGGCCCAACTGACCGAACTGGAAACAGAGATGGCCAAGTATCTGGAGGAGTTGGGATATGGTGCATAATGGAAGCTATTCTCAACTTGAGCTTATGCAGGCACGGGTAAAAATTGTACCTAACGAGTGGGCATTTAACTATGTAGGAAAAACTTTCTCTATTAAAAACAACTTGAGAAAGCCAATTAACGAGGATGAGCGAGAAAAAAACCCAGGGATATATCCATATTACGGCCCAACAAAAATCCAAGGCTACATAAGCACTTTTGAACAAGATGGAAGCTATGCCCTCATTGGAGAAGATGGCGACCATTTTTTGAAGTACGAATCCCAGCCTATGACCCAGTTAGTGGATGGGAAGTGTACTGTAAATAATCACGCCCATATTATCGAAGGCACCAATAAAGCCACTAGAGAATGGTTTTATTACTATTTTATGCATCGTGATATTTTTAGTTTTCTTAGTCGTCAGGGTGCTAGTAGATACAAACTAAATAAAGCCTCGCTTGAAAAAATTCCACTACTTGTTCCACCAGTACAAGAACAAAATAAAATCGCACAAATCCTCTCAACCTGGGACAAGGCAATTACCTCCAACGAGCTGCTGCTGGCCAACAGCCAGCAGCAGAAAAAGTCGCTGATGCAACAACTGCTCACCGGTAAAAAACGCTTGCTGGATAGCAATGGAATGAGGTTTAGTGGAGAGTGGAAACCTTATAATTTATCCGATATAGCGATAATTATCATGGGCTCATCCCCTAAATCAGAGGCATATAACGAAGATGGTGTCGGTCTTCCTCTGCTTCAGGGTAATGCTGACGTCAAGAATCGAAAATCTGCGCCTAGAATATTTACTTCTGAAATCACTAAAGAATGTGCAATTGGTGACATCTTACTAAGTGTTCGTGCTCCAGTCGGAACAGTTGCTATATCGGAGCATAAAGCCTGTATTGGCAGAGGGATTGCTGCGATAAAAGCTAAACGCAAATTTGATCAGGACTTTATCTATCAATGGCTTCTTTGGTTTGAGAAAAGATGGTGTTCCCTTTCTCAAGGAAGTACGTTTGAATCGATCAACAGCGATGACATAAAGCAACTAATAATCAGAGTTCCTGACTTTGGCGAACAAGTGAAAATAGCCGCAGTTCTCTCCACCGCCGATCAGGAAATCTCTGTTCTGCAACATAAACTCGACGCCTTAAAGCAGGAGAAAAAGGCGCTGATGCAACAACTGCTGACCGGCAAGCGGCGGGTCAAGGTGGAGGCGGCTGCATGAAAAAAGTGACCATTCACCCCATGACCGAGGCCGAAGTTGAGTGGCTGGAGCAGCGGTTGATGGAATATGGCAACGACGATTCGATGCTGAGTCTGTCGGCGCTCGATGGCTTTCTGACTGCCGTGCTCTCCGGCCCCGAGTTGGTACCGCCGAGCCAGTGGTGGCCAGTACTCTGGGGTGGTACGCCCGCTGAGTGGTCTTCCGAGCGGGAGATGAAACGGGCGCTGGATTTGATCCTCGGCCATATGAATATTCTGGCCCATACCCTCTGTTATCAGCCTGATCACTTTATCCCGGTGCTGATGGCCAACTATGTCGAAGGGCAGGAGATCTGCAACGCCGAGGAGTGGTGCTTTGGCTATCTGCGTGGCATGACGCTGGGAAACTGGCCTGCGCTGCCAGAAGAGCTGGATACCTGGCTTGAGGTGATCCGCCTGCATGGCAGCGATGACCAACTGCCGCTGCTTGCCAGCCTGTCGCTACCGGAGCATCAACAGAGCGTGGCGGAGGTGGGCCCCGCCGCCTTGCGGCTGCACGCCCATTTTCTGGCCCAACGGGGGCCAAGCACAGCGCCGATAGCCGCACCAGCACTCACTCCAGTAACCCTGCCGGTTAGAGCGGCCCCCAAGATCGGGCGCAATGACCCCTGCCCCTGTGGCAGCGGCAAGAAGTTCAAGCAGTGCTGTTTGCATTAACCAGGAGCCCGGGATGAATAGCAGCAATGATCTGATCCTCTATACCACCGACGATGGCGAGTCCCAACTTGTACTACGTGAGCTAGGGGGTCAGGTATGGCTAACCCAGCAGGAGATCGCCGAGCTCTATCAGACCACCAAACAAAATATCAGTTTGCATGTTCAGAACATTCTGGATGAGGGTGAGCTTGTTCAAAATCTAACCGTCAAGGAAGACTTGACAGTTAAAACTGAGGGGGCGCGTCAAGTCAGGCGGCGGCTGCAACTCTATGCCCTGCCGATGATCGTCGCTATCGGCTATCGGGTACGCTCGACTAGAGGCACCCAATTCCGCCAATGGGCTACACGGACACTTGGTGAATACCTCACCAAGGGGTTCGCCATGGATGATGAGCGCCTTAAGGATCCCAAGTGGGATTACTTCGATGAGCTGCTCGAGCGCATCCGCGACATACGTTCATCGGAGAAGCGCTTCTATCAGAAGGTTCGTGACCTGTTCACCTTGGCAGAAGATTATCGAGCCAGCGAGCAAGAGACCCAGTTGCTGTTTGCCGAGGTACAAAACAAGCTGTTTTATGCCGTCACGGGCCACACCGCCGCCGAGCTGATCGTTCTGCGCGCCGACCCGGGGCAACCCAATATGAATCTCCGCAGTTTTGCCGGGAAACGGGTACGTAAGGCCGATGTCGTCATAGCTAAAAACTACCTGCAGGGAGAGGAGCTAGAGCAGTTGAATAGGCTGGTCAGCATGTTCTTCGACTTTGCCGAGTTCCGGGCCAAAAGCAGACAGCACCTGCGAATCAAAGAGTGGCGTGACTACCTCGACAAGTTTATGACCTTCAATGAGCAACCGCTGCTGGCTAATGCCGGTCAGGTCAGCCGCAAGCAGATGGAACAAATCGCCTATGAGCGATACGAAGCATTTGACCGTCAGCGCAAGCAGCAAGAAGCCATAGCCGAAGATCAAAAAGAACTGCGTGAGTTGGAACAGCTCGCCGAGCGTATGAGCAAGCAACACAAGGACAGGCCATGACTCACCCCGCGCCAAAATTCCAGGAAGAGTACAGTGCCAAGATCCCGGCCCTGACCCTGCTGACCCAGCAGGGCTGGACTTTTCTGCCCCCCAAGCAGGCACTGGTGGCCCGTAACAATAAATATGACCAGGTCGTGCTGAGCCAGATTCTGCGCGAGGAGCTGAGCAAACGCGGCTTTGTGTATGCTGGCAAGAGGTATCCGCTTTCGGCCAAGTCGGTCGACAATCTGGTGAGTGAGCTGTGTAATCCAGCGCTTAACGAAGGGCTGATGACCGCCAATGAACGGATCTATAACCATTTGCGCTACGGCATGTCGGTCACCGAATTCATTGACGGCAAGAAGGTGAGCCCGACCATTGCCCTGATCGACTGGCATCACCCGCACAATAACCGCTTCACCTTTACCGAAGAGTTTCATGTCACCCGAGCCAGTGGCATAGAGTCTCGTCGCCCCGATATCGTCTGCTTCGTCAATGGCCTGCCATTGGCGGTGATCGAGGCGAAACGCCCGGATAGCAACGCCAAGAAGGGGCCAACCGTCAAAGAAGGGATCTCCCAGACTATTCGCAACCAGCTACACGGTGAGATCCCGTTGTTGTTTGCCTATAGCCAGTTGCTGCTCTCCATCAGCGGAATCGAAGGACGCTATGGCACCTGCGGCACACCGGAAAAATTCTGGGCAGCCTGGCGTGAAGAGGACATAAGCGATGCGCAGATGGCCGAGATCAAGAATCGGCCGATTCCCCAAGATACCCTCTCGACACTGTTTGATCATCGCCCACCGGCCACACTGGATTGGTACCAGACCCTATTGGCCGCCGGCGAGTTGGCGGTGACGGACCAGGATCGGCTGCTTATCAGCCTGCTGTCACCTGATCGGCTGCTGGAGATGACCCGTCTGTTTACCCTGTTTGACAAGAAAGCCGGCAAGATAGTGGCCCGCTATCAGCAGGTATTCGGCATCAAGCAACTGATCGAGCGGATCAGCCACAAGTGCCCTGATGGCGGCCGCCAAGGCGGGGTGATCTGGCACACCACAGGATCAGGCAAGTCGTTCACCATGGTCTTCCTGAGCAAGGCGATGATCTTGCATCATGCACTGAAAGCCTGCCGCATCATTGTCGTGACTGACCGGGTGGATCTCGAAAGCCAGCTCAGCAAGACCTTCTCATCCAGTGGTGAACTGGCTGGCAAGAAGGACAAGGACGCGGCGATGGCCACCTCGGGCAAGAGACTGGCCGAGCAAATTGGCAAGGGTACCGAGCGCATCATTTTCTCGCTGATCCAGAAGTTCAACACTGCCACCAAATTACCTGAGTGCGTCAACAAGAGCCCGGACCTCATCGTGCTGATTGATGAGGGGCACCGTAGCCAAGGGGGCGAAAACAACATTCGCATGCAACTGGCCCTACCCAATGCCGCCTTTGTGGCCTTTACCGGCACCCCGCTACTGAAAAACGACAAGACGACCAACAAGTTTGGCCCCATCCTGCATGCTTACACCATGCAGCGAGCCGTTGAGGACAAGGCGGTCACCCCCCTGCTCTATGAAGAACGCATCCCGGATCTCGATGTGAACGACAGGGCGATTGATGCCGGTTTTAACCGCATCGCCACCAACCTGACCGAGGAGCAAAAGGCTGACCTGAAGCGCAAATACACACGCAAGGGTGAGCTCTACAAAGCCGATGACCGGCTCCAGCTTATCGCTCGCGACATAGCCGAACACTTCGACAAAAACATTCCGGAAGGGCTGAAAGGTCAGCTCGCCTGCGACAGCAAATCTTCCGCCATCAAGTACAAGCAATATCTCGATGAGGTTGGATTGTTCGAATCCGCCATTGTTATCAGCTCCCCCGATAGCCGGGAGGGCAATACCGATGTCGATGAATCTACCCTCCCTCTGGTCGTGCAGTGGTGGAAAGATAACGTGGGTAGCCAGGATGAGCAGCTCTACACCAAGCAGATTATCGAACGCTTCGCCGACAAGGATGATCCGCTCAAGCTCTTGATCGTGGTAGACAAGTTACTGACCGGTTTCGATGAGCCCAAGAATACGGTGCTTTACATCGACAAACCCTTGAAGGAACACAACCTGATCCAGGCCATCGCCCGGGTTAACCGGTTACACCCGGACAAAGAGTTTGGCCTGCTCATCGACTACCGCGGCATTCTCTCGGAGCTAGATACCACTATCGCCAAGTATCAGGATCTCGCCTCACGTACTCAGGGCGGCTACGACCTTGACGACATCGCCGGCCTCTACAACCAGATGAGCTCTGAATACAAGCGCCTGCCACAGCTCTACAAGGACCTGTGGAACATCTTTTCCGGGGTAAAGAACAAGCAGGACATAGAGCAACTGCGCCAGGTGCTGGTACCCCGAATGGAAGAGGTAGAGGGAGAGCTGGTAGATGTGCATCTCAAGGTGCGTGAAGACTTCTATGAGGCACTCTCCCGCTTTGCCAGTTGCCTGAAAGTAGCTCTACAGTCGGCCTCGTTCTTCGAGGACACCGCCTTTACCGAAGCGGATCGCCGCCATTACAAAGAGACGCTGCAACAGTTCTCCAGCCTGCGGCAAACCGTGCAACAGGATGCAGGCGAACGAGTCGACTACGACGAGTATGCCCAGCAGGTGAAAAAGCTGCTCGACAAGCATGTGGTTGGTGTCGAGGTCAAAGAGCCCGGTGGTGTGTATGAAGTTGGCAAGATGGGACTGCAAAAACCGCCGGAAGAGTGGAGCAAAGAGAAGACCCGCAACGAGACTGATATCATCAAGACTCGCGTCACGCGGATGATTGAGCAGGAGCTCAGGGATGACCCTTATGCTCAGGAGTCTTTCTCAACCTTGTTGCGCCTCGCAATTGAAGAGGCGGAAAAACTGTTTGATCACCCTCTCAAGCAGTACATGCTCTTCCGCGAGTTTGAAGAGCAGGTACAGGAACGCCGCCTGAACGATATACCTGATGCGTTTGGCACTAACCGCCATGCTCAGGCCTACTTCGGTGTATTCAAAAAGAACCTTCCACAACTGTTTGACTGCCAGGATGATCAGGTTGAAGAAAAGTGGGTCAAACTCGCTTTCGAGATCGACCGGTTGGTTGATGCCTCGGTCGCCGAACACTCTATCAACCCGCAAAATATTGAGGCCGATATTCGCAAGAAGCTGCTGCCATTGCTGTTCACCGAGTGCAAGGCCATCGGCTGTGGCATGGATCAAGCCAAACGCATGGTGGAAATGGTCGTGCAGATTACCCGAGTTGGTCACAGTGGGATGTAACTGCAGATGAGTACCTCCGGCAACATGGCCAATAGGCTCCAGCACTTTTCCTATGGCGGCGAGCTCATCCGGTTCGAACGGCTCACCAGACCCCAGGCAGGCAAACTGCTGATCAAGGTACATCCTGACTGCCGGGTTGAAGTGATGGCCCCGCCGCAAACGCCAGATGAAGAGGTGCTTGCGGCGGTAAAAAAACGTGCCCGCTGGATCTACGAACAGTTGCGTGACTTTCGTCAGCAGTTGGAACATGTGACGCCACGCCGTTATGTCAGTGGCGAGAGTCACCTTTATCTTGGCAAGCAATACTTGCTCAAGGTCATCGTTGCACCAAGCAGTGTGCAAGGGGTCAAACTGCTGCGAGGCAAGCTGGAGGTATCCGTCAGGCAGCCAGGACCCGAGACAGTGAAGGCTCAACTGACCCAGTGGTATAGAACCCGCGCCAGAGAGCTTTTCGCCAAACGTCTCGATGCCATGCTGGAACAAGCCTTGTGGGTTGTGGATCGCCCTCCTCTACGCCTGCTGAATATGCAAACCCAATGGGGAAGCTGCTCACCCAATGGCCGGATCACTCTCAATCCTCATTTGGTAAAAGCCCCCAGAGAGTGCATTGATTACGTCATCCTCCACGAGCTTTGCCACCTTGCCGAGCACAACCACAGCGAGCGATTCTGGCGCTTGCTCAGTCAGGTGATGCCGACCTGGGAGAAGACCAAACAGCTGCTCGACGGGATGGCCCACCGACTGCTGACATCCTGAAATATGAGGGGCAAAATTCCAGATAGATAGGAATCCGCCCCCATAAATTCCAGCACACCAAGATCCATCATCCCTTCAAACAAGATGACCAATTTTCCAGAGAGAAAAACGGCCCGAAGTTTCCAGATAGATAGGAAGTCTTCGAGCAGAATTCCACATAACTCGTTCTGAACTGGCATTCCACTATGTGGAAAATTCGCGCCACTTTTCCAGATAGATAGTTATGTGGAAAGAAACTGGATAGGAATTGGTTGAGAATGACAAGGCTCATTTCATGGCCCCACATCCTGCGAGATTCCACACCGCCATGTTTGTCACTAACGTACAAAGTTCAATACTTTCAGTTAGTTGTTGATTTTTACCTGAGCGGAGTCCATGGTGATATGGAGTTTGGTCACACGATCACCTGATTGCATCCTTTATCCGCTACACCTGAGGCCATCACCATGAACAGCATCGTCATCCTGATCCTCCTGTTTTCATTCCTGATAGGGTTTGGCGCCTTTGCTGCATGGCTGTATATCGAGAAGCGTCACATGGATGCCTCGGATAAATGACCCGCTATTTTGCTGAACGGACCTCTTTTGCCACGCACGAAATCAGATGGCGGGAGCAGCCCAACATTTCCTGGATCACCGAGTAGCTGTGTCCGGTGCTCAACAACTGTGCGATGTGCTGACGCTTCTTTTCATCTTTCTGGCGACCGCGATATTTCCCCTCATCCCTGGCCTTGGCAATACCCTGCTGTTGCCTGCGTCGGCGATCTTCGTAGTCTTTGCGAGCGACGGCTGCCAGCATATCCAGCAGCATGCCATTTACAGCCTGCAAGATGGCGCTGGTGAACTCGGAGCGGCTGTCCCCCTGTAACGCCACCCAGGAAGTCGGAAGCTCCGGAGAAACGATGGAGAGCTGTTTCTGAGCTAGCAACTGCTTCAATGTTTGCCAATCCGTCTGATTGAGACGGGCCAGACGATCAATCTGCTCTACCAGCACAATGTCACGATCTGCAGCGTCGCGGATCAGCCTCATAAGCTCAGGCCTGTCCAGCGTCGCCCCCGACTCATTCTCTACATAGAAACTGGCAATCTGATGGCCATGCTCAGCAGCAAAACCAATCAGCAGCTCTCGTGCCCGCTCAGCATCCTGTTCCACAGTCGATGCACGTAAATACGCCCGTATGAACATTGAAAACCCCATCAGTCTGTTTAAAGTGGTTCCTAATTATTGGTTCAATATAAGTGGTTTCAATATGGTTTTCGAGAGGGTATTGGGTGGTTTTTATGGGGTATACCTTTTTAGAACCATCACATGGCGATCGAAATACAACCTTTCGATAGCCTTTTGATCTGACAGCACAAACTTTAAGTGTGATCCGTCATCACAAAGTCGCTTTTGAGTTGTATTTGAGTATTTAAGCGACGTTGCTCACTATTCCTGATCTGCTGAATGGGATGCCAAAGGAGGAAATCTACAGAAGCTGGGCTTTGAGGTGAGTCATCTTTTCGACTCACCGAACAAGCCAGCAGCCAAGCGCAGCGCGGCAGTTCTTTACCCCATGGCTTGGTAATCTCCCCGTCTGCCGTTCTCTTACCCGCTATAGGGGATAAAAGTTAAATACCGCCTATGGCGTGTAAATGATACTTACCCTCTATAACAGGTAAATATTGATATACCTGCCATAGCGTGTAAATTGGAAGAAGGCACGCTACCAGGTTGTCGAATCATGAAAGTAACCAGCGCCAAGCAGCTGAGCGCCTGTATCAAGGATGCCAGGCTTTCTCAAAAGCTCTCTCAAGGCAAAGTGGCCGAGAAAGTAGGGATTAGGCAAGACACAGTCTCCAGCTTCGAGCTCAACCCTGAGTCCACCAAGCTGGAGACCCTGTTCAAGATCCTCGCGGCACTCGAGTTGTCACTGGACATCAAACCCCGCAATGAGTCATCCGATAGCCCTGCGTCAGGCTGGAAGGAGGAGTGGTAATGGCCAATCTGGCTGTCTACATGAACGGCTATCGGGTGGGCACATTCACCAAAACTACCAGCGGTGCCCATCAGTTTCAGTACCATGGGTCATGGCTAGCACAACCGGGCAGCCGTCCCATCTCACTCTCCATGCCATTGCGCCATCAGCCCTACCGGGGCGATGAAGCCTATAACTTCTTCGACAACCTGCTGCCAGATAATACGGAGGTGAGAAACAGGGTTGTAGCACGCTATCAAGCGGCATCAACCCAGCCCTTCGATCTGCTTAGTTGCATTGGCCAGGATAGTGTAGGGGCATTACAGCTGGTTACCGAAGGGCACGATGTTCCAGATGTCAGGCGAATCGACTACAAGGCCCTTTCCGATGACGAGCTCGAGCAGATCCTGACCAGCTACAAATCAGGAATCCCTTTGGGGATGGTCAGGGAGCAAGAGGAGTTCCGGATCTCTATCGCCGGGGCGCAAGAAAAGACTGCGCTGCTCTATCTCGATGGCCGCTGGTACTTGCCACTCAACGCAACGCCGACAACCCACATTATCAAACTCCCTATCGGCAAGATTGAAAGCCACTCCTACTCGATAGACCTCTCCCAGAGCGTAGAAAACGAATATCTCTGCACTCTGATAGCCAAGGAGTTTGATCTACCCGTACCTCACTGCTTCATGATGCAGGTTGGCCAGGTCAAAGCACTGGCAGTGGAACGCTTCGACAGGCGTTACGCTGCCGATCGCAGTTGGATCATGCGCCTTCCCCAAGAAGATTTCTGTCAGGTATTGAATGTTCCGTCAGCACGAAAGTACGAGAGCCATGGAGGCCCGGGGATCACTGAGATCATGACAATCCTGCTGGGCTCTGCAACACCAGAACAGGATCGCTACCTGTTCATGAAATCTCAGGTGCTGTTCTGGCTGCTGGCAGCCACTGATGGTCATGCAAAGAACTTTTCGGTCTTTATCGAACCAGAAGGGCGTTTTCGCCTGACACCTTTCTACGACATATTGTCTATCTACCCGGTACTTGGTGGAAAGAGCCTTAACCGTAGGGATGCCAAGCTAGCCATGGGCCTGAAAGGCAATAAAGGTAAGAAGTACGCCATCGAGCAGATATTCCCACGCCACTTCTTCCACACAGCCAAAGCAGTGGGATTTGAACGCGCAGCCATGGAAGGTATCATGACGGAATTGGCTGGTACCGTTGATGCCGTTATTGAACGCGTGACACTGCAGTTGCCAGCAAGCTTCCCTTCAGCCATCAGCAACACCATTTTAGAGGGTCTAAAGGCCCGTTCAGCAAGGCTGACCACGGGCTGGGATTAAAGCGCCGTACCATTGCCATATGTGAGATCGCTGCACAGTTGAGGGTGGGCCACCTCGGAAACTTGCACGAGAAGGACAGTAACTGTGATCTACCTCTCAATGTGTTGATTTGGTTAGTTTTACCCCGACTCGCCCCCGATAAGTCACTAACCTATTGAAGGGAAAGAACTCTTTACATTCTGCATCGGCAAGTAAGCCGGTTCGGCACACAACAAAAAGCCCGGGTTCATCCCGGGCTTTTTATTGGCTATGTCCCAATTACGTGTTGCATGGGGTGCCCCAGCGCCTCATGCAAACATGCTTTGATATTCACGCCCCTCCCGTAACGCTCCAGCA